>JANXYC010000034.1 GCA_025350305.1 Cyclobacteriaceae bacterium
ACCTTTGCCTTATCACCGTCGCAAGTGCCTCCCTGAATTTCTCCGGCTCTTCGATAAAAATAAAATGCCCGCTTTTTTCGAATAGCATTAGTTTGGAGCGGGGAATGCTGGACTGAATTTTCTGTGAGATCTTCAACGGGAGTGCATCATATTGTCCATGAAGAATCAGAACGGGAAAGCTAAACTTGCTGGCTGCACGATGGTAATCATACCGCCCCAGATCTTTGCCCAAACCGGTTAACAATGCCCGGTTAGCTTTCAGGAAATTCTCCGGAAGCTCTAATTGCAACTTCGATGAATTGCTCCGGGTGGCGAACGAATGACGGAAGGCGAGTTTCATGATTTCTTCATAGGCCGCAGGGTTGCCGGACTTGAATTCCGGGGAACGCACGATACCCAACCTCTCTATGCTGTCGGAGGTGGTCGTTCTCTTTTTCTGAATCACCGCGATCTCCGTATCAAACTCGTGGCTCAAAGACACTGGATTGCAAAGTATCATCGTCTTCAATTTATCCGGATAATCAATCCCATACCGCACTACCGGAATAGCACCCCATGAATGGCCCAGGATATTTATTTTTTCATATCCGAGTTCCTTTCGGATCGCATCGATGTCATCAACAAAAAATTTAAGCCCCAGTGAATCGGTGGATGGAATAGCAGAACGGCCACAAGCCCGCTGGTCGTAAAGTATGATGGTGTAGTTCTCAGCAAGCGATTCCAGGTGTGGAAGAAAATAAGTATGGTTTAATCCAGGTCCTCCGTGAACGACCAGTAAAGGCTCTCCACGGCCAAATACTTTTACAAAAAGTTTTGTGCCATTAATTTCCCTGACTCCTTCCGGCTTCGCAACCTGGCCGTTCGAGGGGCTGGCAAGTCCTAAGAAGATGGGCAGCAAATACACCCGGCATCTGCTGATAGTCTTGCGATGAATTAGCAGGTTTGATAAGAGCATCTTCTTTTGATATATGGTGAACCAAAATTAAGAATTGAATTTCAATGGACAGCCTTTTTGGCGACAGAACTAGTCTAAAAAGCAACCGTCATTACGAGTCCGCTTGCGAAGGCACAGGCGTGGGAGACGGACGAAGTAATCCCCATGGGTGAAAGGCTCCGTTATGGGGATTGCTTCAGTCGTCCCGGGGCGTGACTCCTTCGCAATGACGGTTTTAGTTTAGTAGGTATTCCTTCGATTTCCCGGGCGGGACTCGTTCGCAGTGACGGTTTTAGTTTAGGTAGGATTCCTTCCATTCAGCCTTGGCTCAAGGCCTCTCAATTAAAATCCTGTACTTCCCAAAACAAGTCTCGCCATTCGGGATTCACTGAATTAATTAAATCTTCTTTGCGCTTTCTCGACCCAGCCTTGATTTGCTTTTCGCGTTCGATGGCGGATACAATTGAATTAAATACCTCAAAGTAGACCAGTTTGTCAATGTTGTATTTTGCCGTGAAGCTTTTTGGCGGTCTCAAAATTAAAAAGGGATTTCTACCAGTGTGACCTGATTTAAAATGTTTTCCAGATGAAATATTCCGTCAGAAATTTATCTCTTTGACTTCACGAGTGACCCCGTCAGCGCCGCAAACCCGGCAGGCAACCCTCCAATAATCGATGTTAATAAAAAAAGCAATGCAGGTGTTTTTGTCGGAAAAATCCGCGCTACTTTTTCGGTGAGAATGGACTGCGTTTGGATATCAATAAATAAAGCCATGGAAAACCATAGCAGTCCAACGGCTAGCAACCCGGACAAAAAAGAAATCCATCCATTGTTGGCAAATACATATCCTCCCACAAACGCGCCCAAGGCAAGCGTCCACCAGGGAAGAAAATATTGGAGGATGAAACAGAGGGCAATTGTAAAAAGAGTTTGTTTGAGGAAATTCATTTGGCGGGTGATAATTGCGTTGACGACATTTCAAAACCGGTCAATTGCTGTGGAGAAGTGACAAAATGCATAGTGAAATAGCGCGCCCTCGTCCAGGGTTCAATCATGTTGTTGTAAAACGGACTCCCCGGATTGCCACTCTGCCCTCCGGGATAAACACCCCAGGCTTTTACACCGGTTTTTTCCAAACTCACTACCATGCGCCACGACGGTCCATGGGTACGCGAGTTGGCATTTACGATGTCGTGGTTGCCGCCGTGAATAATGTGGTAGCTCAGGGGCTCCAGCCGGAGCAGGTGGCCGATAAAACTGTCTTTGAATGCAGCCCACTGCGGGTCTTTTTTATTTTTTATTTTCCAGGCTTCAATGTTGCTCACGCCTTTGGAAAATGATTTCCTCAATATCTCAGTGACTGTTTCTTTTTCAGGTGTACCTACCAGATCGAAAAACGAAAATGCAGGCTGATTCTTGATAAGATAAATCGTGTTAAACGTGGTAGGATATCGGGTGGCCACGTGCGCGCTGTCCATTTCATCCCAGATCATGGGCATCAGGGCATCCCACCAGGCTTCATAGTAGGAGGCTCCTTCCGCTTCGATCGTGTTAAAATAATCCCATGACATTAAGATTTGGTGGGCCTTCTTTTCCTGATCATTAAATTGAGTTGTGTCAAGGTGACTGAGAAATAGGGGAAGGCTTTCGGCTGCCTTGAGGTTATAATTGTCATTTTGGAGTTTCATCAGATCCTTGGGCGTGATGTTTTTCAATTCACCCAGAACTTGGTTGATCCTCCGGTTTCTGTAGGCCTCGTACGACGTAGCACCGATGTAATAAGGATAGGTGGCATCAACAGGATATTGGTTTGCCGAACTTACAAATCCCCGCTCCGGATTTTTATCCATCACGTTTTGTTCGTTTGGTATGAAGGCCTTCCACTCGCTCGACGTTTTACTTCCGTCCAGGATGAATTTTCCCTCTTCTTTTCCACGTACCGGATACTTCCCCTGTATGCGCATCGCTATATCGCCATTCACACAAGCGAATACGAAATTTTGTGCGGGACTAACATAGTGATCCAACGCTTCCATGTAGTCGCGATGGTTGTCAGCCCGGTTGAGTTTGTAGAATGTCATGATCTCATTGGAAGCATCGTGCGCTACCCAGCGAAAGGCGAAGTGGGCTGATTCGCTCTCCTGGTGAAAGCTTTCGTCGAAGACCACCGGTCCGTGATGTGTATAGGTGACGGTGTCATAAAAAGGTTGGCCACCTTTTACCAAAAATTTTTCTATCACCGTTTTGGCAGACTTCCAATGGCCATCACTCTGATATTCCTTTTTTGATTTGTCTTTAAAAGTGATTTTATACCAATCCACCAGATCCCGTTGGGCATTGGTGACACCCCAGGCGATCGAGTCATTGAACCCGCTGATAACGGCCGGAGATCCAGGTAAAGAAGCCCCCATCGTATTAACATCGGGAGAGTTTAGATGAACGATGTACCAGATCGAGGGCAAGCTCAGGTTAAGGTGAGGGTCATTGCAAAGAATCGGTGAACCGGTTGCGGTCTTTGAACCACTGACAGCCCAGTTGTTGCTGCCCACGTCCGGTGGAGATTTCTCAAATGGTTTCAATGAAATTAATTCAGGTGGCAACGCCGACCGGCCTGTATCGGGTACGATGGGTTTGAAACTCCATTTGCCCGGTTTGTCAATGATCGGATCGCCGACAGGTTCGCGGTCAGGATATAGCACGTCCAGGACATCTTTGCCGAAGAGCGCCAACATGTTTGTCATCTCAAGATCTTTTTCACCCATGTTAAGTGTTTGGGCCATGTTTTTTAACAACAGTGCGCACTTCAGATTAGTCCATGGTTCAGGCGAATAATCGAGTAGCTTGTATTCAAATGGATAATCTTCGTAGGACAGCGAGTTTATATACAAATTGACCCCGCGGGTATAATGGTCGACGATTGCCTTGCTGATGGGATCCGACTCCATTTTCTGTAGAGCATTTTGAGCGGCGAAACCCATACCTAGTCTGCGCTGTCTCCGGTCAAAGTCGAGGCGGGCCGGACCCAGAAATTCCGCGATCCTTCCTGCGGCTGCGTGAGTCTGAATTTCCATTTGCCAGAGCCGGTCAATGGCCGTGACATAGCCTTGAGCGAGGAAGAGGTCATCATTGTTTTTCGCAAAGATGTGGGGCACGCGGAGACTATCATAGCTGACGATTACTTCCTGTGTCAGCCCCGGTATGGCGAGCGACTTGTTGGAAGGTTTGGAGGAGACGGCATTTTGCCAGAAGCCATGGAAGGGGTCGAAGAACTTGCCGAGGGGTGGGATTGGGGCACCAAGGTTCCAGCCGCGGTTGAGGAAGTAGACCAGTCCGACTGTGATCAGGAGCGAAACAGAGACCTTTATGATGCGCATGGGAAATTAATTTTTAGTAAAGTAAGAAGGTTTTGGAATACAATTGTAAAAGGGTGTGAATGTGTGAATATGTTAATGTGTTGAGGTGTTTAAGAATGGCACTGCCAAGATCGGAATTGCGATCCCGATAGTGGGGTGGACCAACCCACACTATCAATGGAGATCACCGATCACCGATTACTGATTTACCGATTACTGATTCACTGATTTACCGATCACCGACTTTCCTTATCTTTGCAATGGGTGTTTAATTAAACCGCATGGAGATCATCACCGACATTAATCAGATTGACCTTACTAAGAGCTACACCTATGCTGATTACCTGAACTGGAAGTTTCAGGAAAGGATCGAGTTGATTTTTGGTAAGATTTTTAAAATGTCTCCCGCACCTACCAGTCAGCACCAGCACATATCCGTTGCGATGAGTTCAACGATATATAATTACTTAAAAGGTAAACCTTGCAGAGTTTTTACAGCGCCTTTTGATGTCATTCTCCCGGTGACCCCCGGTATTTCAAATACAGTGGTGCAACCTGACATCACGGTGGTCTGTAACCCATCCAAAATTACGGAACATGGATGCAACGGGGCACCCGATCTTGTCGTGGAGGTCGTATCCAAATCTTCGGTAACGAGAGATCTTCATGAAAAATACGGAGTTTACGAGCAGGCAGGTGTAAGGGAATATTGGATTGTGCACCCACAGGATCGCTCCCTCATTATTTTTTTTCTCAATGATAAAGGAAAATACCAACCGTCGAAACCACTTACAAAAGGAGACATGGCGGCCAGTCGTGTTCTTCCGGGATTAACAATTGATCTCCATGAACTTTTTACGGATGTGGTAGAAGAACCGGAAGAGGAATACCTTGTTGGTTTGAAAAGAATTTAAAGTCGCTGGCAACGACCAACGATCAACGATTTTTAACCGCAGAGCCGCGGAGGCGCTGAGGAAATGCAAAGACACCGATTACCGATTACTGCCAGTAGAGGAAATGTCTCTTTCATCTAACCACTGGATAAATTCTGCAGGGTTGAGGATAGGGATACCTTGGAAAGGGTTGAGTATAAGTAAATCAGGATCGCGGGTAAGGAGAATGTCAGCCCCGCCATCCAGCGCCAGGTTTAATAACATGTTATCATTTTTATCACGGCAAGCCAACACATTGGAAGTCACCTCAACCCATTCGCACCGCTCCAGCATGAATGCAATTATTGCCAGCTTGTCCTCCGTCGAAAAGAATGAAGCAAACTTGGGTCTATTGAGTACTTCATTTAGTTCATTGAATGTATTCGTGGCAAGCAAGGGTAAGCAATTGTTTAAGGCTCGCATTAATGATTTACGAGAAGTTCCTTCCTTTTTCAGCAAGGCGCTTACTACCACGCCCGTATCGATAACGACTTTTTTCAATTATGAAAGATCTTCTAAAAGCCGGTCGATCTCCTCTTCAGAAACACTACTTGTCGTTACTTTTTTATCAGCATCTTCAAAAATTTGCTCTAAAGTTTTTGGCTTGGCTTGTGCAAGCAAGGTGGCAAGCAAGGCAGCTTTTGTTTTTCGTTCACGGGACATAGCTTCAAACATGCGGGCTGCTTCATCCGGCAATTCAATGGTAATCGCTTTCATGATTATTGATTCAATGACTTCAAAGGTAAGAAATATTGCTCTTATGAGTCTTGGATTTTTAACCGCGGAGTCGCTGAGGAAATGCAATAGACCGTGGGTCATCTGGTCCCCCGCCGGCGGGGGATTTAGGGGGTGGACCAACCCACACTATCAATGGTGCAGGGCAGAATAACGAATGACGATTACCGATTTCATTTAACCGCTGAGCCGCTGAGGAAATGCAATAGGCCCTCGATTAACGGATAACGATTAACGGTAAACGTGACTGCGAAGTAGACCGATTACCCCCATTGTCTGAACTGTGATTTTTGTGATGGATGTGATTACCATGATTTAGATTCCAGAATAATTGTCCATTGCTGTCTACTGACCGATCATCGATTACCGCCCTACCAGTGCGAGTCCTGCCGAGCCGGAAGAACAGCAAACGGAGGGTAGGTCAAACAGCGAGGCATCTCCTTCCAAAGTACTATGTGACCGGAGCGAAGAACTACAGTTCAAACATTTCAACTAATCCACCTTTGACCTTTTCAATATCTCCTGATGATATTCGTCCCCGGCTTTCCTTCTGAATTCTGCTTTCATCAAACTGCCTAAGAGGCACTGAGGAAATGCAATAGGCCTTCTCAAATGACGAACAACGATTAACTTATATGGAATCACTTGAACATTCTATCGGACAAGTGGACGATGAGCGCAATTTAATCAGTTTTACGATGGAGGATTTCATGGCTTATAGTCCTAAGAAAGATGCATGAGGTAAATTACTTTTACTCCTATCTATCTTTGAATGGTGTTAACTGAACCGAATGGAGGAAAGTTGGCAAAAAACCAACTTTTACAACGAATCCCGTTTAGGGATTCTATGTTTGTAACTCAGATCTATCTCGGGAGTTGAGAGGGCCACACGCAATCTTTCATCGACCTTCAGGCTATCTGGCCCGCATCGACAAATATTCAGCAACGAGCTTTTCGGCAACAGATCAAGACCAGGGCCTCACCCCCAACCCATCTCCGGTGGAGAGGGGAGCCGTAAGCCTCGACTTCGCTCATCGAATGGATATTGTCATAATCGCATAATGTTGTCAAAGCACAACTCAGAACTCAGTAAGCAAAAGTTTACAGGACAACAATGAACAATAAAAAAGTAATTTGATAAATTTGGGTAATGATGCTCTCTCAACACGATATTGACTTGATAAAACTTGTTTTTGTTGATAAGCCGGTAAAACGAGCCTTCTTATTTGGGTCTTTTAGACGGGACGAAGCCGACAGCGACAGTGATGTCGATATTTTGGTGGAATTGGATTACACGAAACATATCGGTATTGGGTTTGTTAAGATGAAGAATCAGCCGGAAGAAATTTTGAATAAGAAAGTGGATTTAGTTTCAGAAAATTCAGTCTCAACGCATATACTCCCCTTTATCAATCGAGATAAGCAAATAATTTATGAGAGGTAGGATTGGCGACAGCCAACGTGTCTTGCATATTAAAGTGGCAGATGCCTTTGGGTTTTTTGGCCCTTGATGATTTAAGTTGGGAGCAGTTGACTCACCCCTTACCCCCTTACCTCTTACCTCTTACCTCTTACCTTTTACCTCTTACCCCTTACCCCTTACCTCTTGCTTACCACAATTCATCATCCTATTTCATAACTTTCGTCCATAAATCAAAGCAGAGATCCCCTCCAATGACCTCAAAATGGTTTGTCTTCTACACCAAGAGCCGGCAGGAAAAGAAGGTCAACGATCTTTTGCTAAAACGAGGGTTCGAGCCATACCTGCCTTTGCAAATGGTGATGCGCCAGTGGAGTGACAGGCGAAAGAAGGTAGAGGTTCCGCTATTCAACTCCTATATTTTTGTACAGGTGGCCGAGTACGATATCCAGAATGTTTTGTCTGTGCCCGGTGTCGCCTGGAATATTCGCCTGAACGGAAAGCCCGCAGAATTGCACCTTCACGAGTTGGAGACCATACGAAGGTTTATTGAAACAGGGATGTTGATCGAAGCCCAAAATGTTCCCGAGAAATTCTCCGTGGGCGACGAAGTCAAGGTGATTGACGGCCCACTGAAGGGGGCGCAGGGGATTCTTTCAGACTACTACAATAAGCAGTACTTCAGCGTTGTCCTGGAAACCATTGGGCAGGTTATCACCGTACAGATCGATAGTAAAATCGTGCGAAAACTTACCGAAAAAGAGCTTTTGCGCTCTCCAGATGCACAAAAACGACTAATGAGTAGTAAAGTTACTCGAAAATGGTAGTTTTGTTTCCCCGTGCTTGAGCTTGAGTCTTTAATTACATCGCGTACGCGCATCAAGATGCTGTTGAAATTCTTTTCCAACAGTCATTCGTCTGCCTATTTACGGGAGATGGC
>JANXYC010000100.1 GCA_025350305.1 Cyclobacteriaceae bacterium
CATATTGGAATTCTCTTCTCGGAAAATTTCTCCTGTTATTCTTTTAATATCTTCCGTTGTCATCGTGCGGATTTTTTTTGCTTCCAGGTTAACCAGGTTCGGGTCATCCGATAAGGAGGCAAATGCGAGGTTCATCGTTCGGTTCATCATTTCCATCTCCTCAAATTCTAGTATCGATTCGGCCTGGTTTTTTACTTTTTCCAATTCTGCTTCCGTCACACCATCGCCGATCACGGTATTCAAAATTTCATCCACGGCAGTTTCTGCCTCCTCAAAGCTTATCGCATCATTCACACGACCACTCACCACCACCAAACCGGGATCAATTGTTCCCATACCATGGGAGGAGATCGACGTAAAAATCTCTCTTTCTTTAACAAGCTGGTGAATCAACCGGCTTGATTGTCCATGGCTCAGGATGTCATTCAGAAGATCGATGGCATAGTAATCTTTATGAAATCGACCTGGCATGTGATACGTTTTGTATAACGCATTGGTCGGCACAGGGGCTTCCACGGTGATGGTTCGTTTTTCATTTTGTGGTGGCTCACCCGGAAGTCTTCGCTCGGGTTTTTTGGAGGTTGGGATTGGGCCAAACCATTTCTCCGCCAATTTTTTCACCTGGTCTGTCGTGACTTTTCCGGCTACCACCAAAACGGCATTACTTGGCAAATAGTAGTGGTAGAAAAATTCTTTTACATCACCTAAGGTTGCCTTTTCAATATGTGCTATTTCCTTTCCGATCGTCGCCCATTGATATGGATGAACTTTATACGCCAGCGGGCGGAGTTTGAGCCACACATCACCGTACGGTTGACTGAGATACCGCTGCTTGAATTCTTCCACCACCACATTGCGCTGAACTTCCAGCACATTGGGATCAAACGACAGGCTCAACATGCGGTCACTCTCCAGCCAGAAGCCGGTCTCAAGATTCGTTGCAGCAACGGTGAGGTAGTAATTAGTAATATCGGTACTGGTGAAGGCATTGTTTTCACCACCTACCCGCTGCAGGGGCTCGTCATAGCTTGGGATATTTTTAGAACCACCAAACATCAGATGTTCAAATAAATGAGCAAATCCTGTTTTATCTGGTTGCTCATCGCGTGAGCCCACATCATACAAGATGTTCATCACGGCAATATCAACGCTATGATCTTCATGTACCAACACCTGGAGGCCATTATCGAGCGTGAATGAAGAAAAGGGAATCATAGAAAGAAATTTTTTTACGCCAATAAGTCTGCCAATACATTTTTTGCCTGATGCGGATCCAGCCTTGGGCCCCACTGACTTACCACACGTGATGAAGCGAGGGAAGCAAGCTTGCCCGCTTCAGCGTAACTGTGATGATGGGTAATACCATACAGGAAGGCCCCTGCGAACATATCCCCTGCTCCATTAGTATCGACCGCCCGGACTTTATAGGGTTCTATCTGAACGAACGTGTCACCATCATAAATCATGGCACCATTTGCGCCTAACGTAATGGCAAAACGCTTCGCCACCTCCTTCAGTTTTTCCCGCGCTTCAAGTACGCTATCTGTTTCAGTGAAGATCATGGCTTCTTCCTCGTTGCAAAACAAAAGATCAACACTGGCCCCCACAATTTCCTGCATTTGCGCGTAGAAATATTTTACCATGCTGGCATCCGAAAACGTGAGCGCCACCTGCACCTTATTTTTCTCCGCTATCTTTTTTGTTGCTTTCATCGTTTCCAAACCCTTCGGGCTGGCTACCAGATATCCTTCCAGGTAGACATACGATGACTGCTTAATGGCCGACTCGTCCAGGTGTTCGGGTGAAAGCAAGGAACTAACGCCCAAAAACGTATTCATGGTTCGTTGCGCATCCGGCGAAGTCATCACCAGGCAACGACCCGAATGGCCCTGCGGACAATTTTCATACTTCAAATTGGTATCGACACCATTTCGCTCGAGATCGTCCAGAAAATATTTTCCTAACTCATCGCTGGCGACAAGGCAGGAGTAAAAACTTTTGCCTCCGAACTGGTTGACCGCGACAACTGTGTTGCCGGCAGAACCGCCGCCCGACAACTTACTTCTCTTCATATCGATCACCTGCATCAATTCCTGCTGTCGTTTCTCATCCACCAGTGTCATTACGCCCTTTTCAACTACGTTTTTGTCAAAAAAGTCAGGCGCTACTTCCGTCACAATATCCACAATGGCATTGCCGATGCCGTAAACGTCATACTTCATTCTCTTCTAAATTTAGGCCTCAAAGTAAAGAAAAAGATACTGGATACCGTAGCTGGATTCTCGTTGGTCAGAACTAGATTGATAATCGCAAAAGAAATAGCTATCATCGGGAACTAAATCAAAGAAGCAAGCCAAAAGCTAACAGCCAACAGCTAAAACCCCCTCCTTATGAAAAGATACCTCTCCATTATTTTGGTCCTTCTATGTCATAAAGTCCACGCCCAAACCATTATAAAATGCGGTCAACTGATTGATGGAAAATCAGATCAATCGTTTGGCAAGAAGGCCATCGTAGTAGAAGGTAATCTGATCAAGGACATTATCGATTGGGACAAAATTCCTGCAGGAGCCGCTGTGATTGACCTGTCGGCAAAAACGGTGCTGCCCGGCCTCATTGATTGTCATACGCACGTGTTACTGCAAGGAGACATCACGTCGGAAGAATACGATGCTCAATTATTGAAAGAGAGCATACCCTACCGTGCCATTCGTGCAGCCGTGGCGTGTAAGATTGCTTTGATGAATGGGTTTACCACCATCCGCGATGTGGAGACCGAGGGTGCCATGTATGCGGATGTTGATCTAAAAAAAGCCATTAACAATAGTGTGATTCCCGGGCCTCGTATGTTTGTTTCTACCCGCGCGATCAATACAACAGGTCATTACCCGATCGGCAACAGCGAATATAGTTGGGAACTCCACATGCCGAAGGGTATTCAGGAAGTGACGGGTGCTGATGAGGCGCGCAAGGCAGTTCGTGAACAAATTAGTTATGGTGCAGATTGGATAAAAATTTATGCTGACCGGGGATATTTCCGTAAGCAGGACGGATCCTTTGGAAGCATTCCGAATTTTACCGCTGAAGAAATTCAGGCAGTAGCCGAGGAGACCATCCAATCAAAACGAATGCTGGCCGCCCACGCCATGACACCCGATGGAATTATTTATTCACTAAAAGCCGGAGCGCGTACAATTGAACACGGCTCCGCGATGAATGAGGAGTGTATGGATTTGTTTGTTGCCAAGGGAGCTTTCTGGGTTCCCACGCTTACGGTGATGGACTACGTTGCCGAAGGAAGAGCCAAACTTGGCGCCGTGAGCTACATGCAGATGTACCAGGGCGTGGAGGCAATTTTCAGAAAGGCCGTGAAGAAAGGCGTGAAGATTGCTTTCGGAACAGATGCCGGTGGTTTTGACTGGCAAAAAATTCCGCAGGCCCGTGAGTTCGGTTTTTACGTAAAGTTTGGCATGACGCCCATGCAAGCCATTAAGACAGCTACTACTGTTGCGGCTGAGTTACTCAACAAGAGCGGGCAATTGGGCGAGATCAGCAAAGGCGCTTATGCTGATATCATTGCCGTTGACTCCGACCCGTTACAAAAGATTGAAGCACTCGAAAAAGTGGTTTTTGTGATGAAGGATGGAAAGGTGGAGAAGAATTGATCCTTACTTTTTGTTGGTAAGATTCAACGTCATCTTCAACTTCGCAGCACGGTCCGGGTAGTCGGTGATGAAGCCATTCACGCCCATCCCCTTCAGGACTTTCATTTCGGTGGGATCATTTACCGTCCAGGGGATGACACGCATTTTTAATTCACGACAGTATTTCACAACCTCCTTCGAGAGTAATTTATAATCCGGGCTGTAGATCGAAGGGTAAAACCCCAGCTCGTTTATATTTTCATCCACCGTCTTGGTGTTCTCGACCAACGCTGCCAGTCGTATGTCTGGATATTTTGTATGCCAGTATTTCAGCACCCGAAAATCAAACGACTGGATGATCACGCGTTCCATCGGAAGAAATTGATCGAGGAGATCGTACACCCGGTCCGAAAATTCATCCGGCTTTGGGTGAAATTTACCGTCGCCTTCGGGTGTAGTTTTGATTTCAATATTGTAGTCTACCTCGTACTTTGAAAAATTCTTGATATGTTTTTCTACGGCTACGATGACTTCGCTCAGCAACGGCTTATAGATGTTTATCTTCGTTTGCTCCGGAAATCGTTCATTACCCCTGGAGCCGCAGTCCCATTGCTTTACCTCCTCGTAGGTCATCTGGAAGATGTTGAACTTCTTTTCCTCCTTGATGGTAATAGCCTTTCCGGTAGGAGGCAGACAAATAACCGCTGACATCCATGGCTCATGTGACACTATAATTTGATTATCCTTGGTTATTGTTACATCCATTTCCAATGTAGTGACACCTGAATCAAGTGCCGTGAGAAATGCCGGCAATGAGTTTTCAGGCTTCAACCCGCGGCAACCGCGATGGCCCTGCACATCAAACTTGGGAAGATAGATTTGGGCGGAGGCCAGGGTTGTGATCAAAAATGGGAGTGTTAAAAGAAAAGTTCGCACCGCCAAAGATAATGATTCCGGGTTCTGGGTCCTTGGCATCCAGAACCTAGTGCAGCGACAGATTAATTGTGCAACATTATTAGAAAACAGGTATTGGTTATAATAGTTTAGAAAGGAGGCAAGGGGCAGGAGGCAGGAAATACAGAAAAGCGCTGTCGTATTTCATTGATATCTTGTTCCAAAATTAATTTGTCACAATACTAGAACCTGAAATCCAAAAAAAATCCTACATTTTCCTCCTGTCCAAATCCGGGATCCTGTCGAACAGCTTCACAGCCTGTTGCAGCACCTCGTTTGTTTCATTATAGATCGGGTAGAAACCTTCGTTGTTCCAGATTTTGCGGGCGATTTGAGCTTTTACATTGACCCTAAAACTTCTTTTATGTCGTTCAAGGTCTTTGTAGTCTGCCGGCACCTTGTTCCCTTCGCCTACTTTGACAAGCTGATGCAGGATATCATCGGTGATCGTAAAATTGCGGAAGTACTTTTCATATCCCATCCTGGTCAACTCGTCCTTGTACTGGTCGGCATAGTTGAATGTGTATTCCTGCATGGAGTTGGAAAGATAAAGTTCGTTGAGGTAACGGCTGTTCTCAGTAGTATCCAGGGGCACGAAGTAATCGGGCATGATGCCTCCGCCTCCGTAGACGGTGCGCCCATTGAGTGTGAGGTATTTCAGTGAATCATTGAACTTAATGCTATCAGCGTTAAAGAACTCGCCGTGTTTGTAACGCTTCAGCATGTCTTTGGAATACTCTTCCATGTCGCCGTAGGGCTTTTGTATGGAGCGTCCGCTGGGTGTGTAGTATCGGGAGATCGTGAGGCGCAACTCCGAACCATCCGTTAAATCAAAAGGATATTGCACTAAGCCTTTTCCAAACGACCTTCTTCCCACCACCAGGGCGCGGTCATTGTCTTGTAGTGCCCCCGCTAATATTTCAGAGGCAGAAGCACTTCCTTCATTTACGAGCACAATGAGATCGCCTTTTTCAAAGTCACCTTTGCTGGTGGAGATTGCATCCGAATTATACTTTTTGTCTTTGCCTTTCGTGAATACAATTTTCCTACCCGCTGTCAAAAACTCATCGGCGAGATCGATGGCCTGATTCATATAGCCGCCGGGGTTGCCTTGCAGATCGAGCACGAGCTTTTTCATTCCCTTCTTCCGGAGGTCATCAAAGGCCTTATGAAATTCGTCGTATGTCGTTTGGGAAAAACGATTAACCTTGATGTAACCGATCTCCGGATCGATCATGTACGAAACGTCTACCGAGTGTTGGGGAATTTTATCACGGATGATGGAGAACTTAAGAGATTCCTTTAAATTTTTTCTGACGACTTCGAGTTTTGCCTCCGTGCCTTTCGGACCCTTGAGGAGCTTCATCACCTGGGGGTTAGTCAAGCCGACATTGGCGATGATTTTGTCTCCTACTTTAATGATCTTATCTCCGGACTGCAGTCCCACTGCTTCCGAGGGCCCACCGCTGAGTGCGGCCACCACCACGAGTGTGTCATGAAAAATGCTGAACTCAATTCCGATCCCTTCAAAATTGCCCTGGAGATCTTCCTTGGCCTCCACACGTTTGCTGGCTGGAATGTAGGCCGAATGTGGGTCTAACTTATCCAGCATGTGCTGTATGGCATCGTCTACCAGCGCATCGGTTTTGGTGGTATCCACGTATTCGTCTTTTATCAGCCCCAGTACTTCGCGAAATTTCTGAAGATCCCCACCCGATTTTCCCGGAACAGAAGTAGAATTGAGGCTGGTGCCAATTAAAACCCCTGCAGCTAAGCCAATACATAAGATAATCGGAAGGCCAATTTGACGGGAACTATTGTTGATTTCACTCATAGAAAATAATGTACCCAGTTAGAACGTTAAAGATGGGGCAAAGTTCACAATCAGGAAACCCCCACCAAAGGTTTATTGGGGAAAGACAACCCTATCTTTATCTTTACCTATTCATGGAAAGGACAGGGCTTCAAAACAGCAGAATCGAAGATTTAGTGGAACAGGACAATGTCCGGGCCTATGTTCTATTCTATTTTGGTATTCGGTTTTATGAATACTCAGAAAAGACTCTGGAGGAGGTTTGCAACGACCGGGGCCTGAAACTTGAACAAGTTATTCAGGAATTGGAGTCACCCTGTCGCCATTTGGTAGAGGAAAGTCTTCCGCTGATTTCGTATCCAATTGAACTTATCCTGGAATACCTGAGACACGCTCATTTTCTTTTTGTAAAACATAAGTTGCCATACATCTCAAAACTTGTGGAAAGTTTCAATGCAGATCCCTCGGCCTACGTGTCCATTGCAAAAGATCTGAAAACACTTTTCCCGCTTTTTGTCGATGATTTCATGCGACACATATACGATGAGGAAGACACACTCTTTCGCTACATCGCGTTACTGGATAAATCAGACCGGGGAGCCTATCATGCGGGAAAGGTATTTTATATGATGGAGCGCTATTCAGTTCAGCGGTTTGCTTTGGAGCATGAAGTGCACGATGATGAGATGGAGGGCATTCGCAAGATTACCCAGGGCTATTACGTGGACGCAGCCGCGCCGCTGCATGTGAAGGTAATTTACTCGGAACTCACTGGCCTGGAGAAGAGCCTGAAGATCCATGCCCGCATTGAAAATGAAATACTCTTTCCGAAGGCTATGATCCTCGAGAACAAAGTCAAGCGATTGTTTCTAGAAAAGGTGAAATACAATTAAAAGGGCGTCTCTAAAAACTCCTTGTAACCTTCTCTTCAGGAGAAGGGTGACGGGTTGAGGTCATAAAAGGCAAGGTTTTTAGAGATGCCCTTAAGGACATTCACTCACTTGTTTACCGAAATGGCAAGAATTCTGGCCCTTGATTATGGGTTAAAGCGAACGGGTATCGCCGTGACGGATCCTTTGCGCATTATTGCAACGGCACTGGAAACGGTGGAGACAGAAAAACTCATAAATTATTTGATTGCCTACTTTCAAAAAGAACCGGTAGATCAGCTGGTGGTGGGCATGCCCAGGCGTCTTAACAACGAAGATACCGATATGACACCCCATGTCAGACAATTGGTGGTGCAACTCAAACAGAAATTTCCTGAAAAACCTGTGGCGCTTATTGATGAGCGATTCACCAGTTCCATTGCACGGCAGACTATGATCTCGGGAGGAATGAAAAAAAAAGACCGCCGGGTAAAAGGGAATGTGGACAAGATCAGCGCAACACTAATTCTTCAATCATATCTGGAATCCAGGGGTTAGAATCCGATTCAGGATCTTGTTCATCTTAGGACGAAAGTCCACGTGGTGTAGACCAGAATTGCCATAATGTTAAGGAGCTTTAGCCCAAAGAAGTATTTGAAATGCGCCTCGAACGCCTTCAAAATTCATCAGTATTTTTTATCTTTGGGGTTCAAATTGAGTATTGGCAAATGGTTTATCCCATCATCATGTACGGCGATCCGGTTTTGCGTAAGCGCGCGAAGGAAATTGAAAAAGGCTCCCTTGACATTAAAGCACTCATACAGGATATGTTTGATACCATGCATTCAGCGCGTGGCATTGGATTGGCGGCCCCTCAAATAGGGAAGAGCGTTCGCTTGTTTGTTGTCGATGGAACCACCCTGGAAGATGAAGACGAAGTAGAGGACATGACAGGATTTAGGAAAACATTCATTAACCCCGTGCTCATAGAGGAGAAAGGAGAGACGTGGGAGTTTGAAGAGGGCTGTCTGAGTATCCCCAACATCCGCGAAAATGTGGCACGTCCTGAGAAAGTAAAAATACGCTACATGGATGAAGCGTGGAACCAGAAAGAAGAAGAATACGACGGTATGAAGGCACGAATCATCCAGCACGAATACGATCATCTTGATGGAAAAATGTTTATTGATTATCTGACACCGTTGAAGAAACGCATGCTCAAGGGCAAGCTGACGGACATCAGCAAAGGGGTAGTGAATACAGAATACAGAATATCCGCACGGTTAAAGAAGTAATTTCTTATTCCATTTTCATTTCTAAGTCACGGTCGGTTTTCAGGAACTATATTTCAAATGTGGCAGCTTCGTTTCTTCAGGCACTCGAACCGTTATGTTTCCGGCCACTGTGACCTGGCATGCTAAGCGCTCGTTGTCCTTCAGCAAACCCTGGCGAATGTAGTTTTTTTCAGCAATAGTTAGTTCGCTCAGGTTTTCCATCCCGTCTACAATCAACATCTTACAGGACGTGCAACGACCTTTGCCGCCGCAGGCCTGCAGCCAGTCGATAAACCGGGTCTGAAATTGCTGCAGGACCGTTTTATTCAAGTCTGTCAGCGCCAGCTCTTTTTGTCCGAGATTTTCTATGATTATCTTTACCATTGATCCAAAAATCTTCTCACCAGTTCCCAGCTAATCATGGATGAAAAAATCAGTTTAAAGGCTCTGGAGGACTACAGTGATGACTATGCCTCTAAGGTAACAGCTTCTTTTTTCTTCTCGAAGGAAAAAATTACCGGCCCCGAAATCATGAAGATTTGTGATATCCACCAGATCAACCTGTTTGTTATCCGGGAACTGCTGCATGCGTGGAAACATGAAAGTCAAAAGCTCAGGAGTCCGTTTTTTGATTATTCCACACCGCTCGTGGCGGATGCGCTCGCGAAGTTTCAGAACCTGTTGTCCAAGCACATTTCAATCTCACGGGAGAACTTTCAACCGTTGTTGAAAAAGGCAGTTGGCCAGACATTGTTTTTGATCTTAGACCCCTATGACTTTTATTCCGATACGCTTGATAATGGTTCAGGCGGTACAGTTAAACCGGAAGAATTGAAGAATGAAATCAAATATGTTAAGATCAACTGTATGCCGTTGGAAAAGCTACTGCAGAAACTGGAAGAAAGAAAATTGAATTCAATTTCCGGTAATGAAGCCTTTGCTTTGCTGGACCGCATTCTTGAAGAAGTGAATTTTACCCCCGAAGAGATAGATGGCTACATTGGTCAGTTTTCAAAAGTCGTTCCCCTGAGCCTCGAAAATCTTTACGATAAGAAAAACCCGGCTGTTGCAAAACCTGATCCCATCAGGGTAGAGCTTACAAGTATGGCACCTGTTAATGCGCAACCCGAAAAAACGGCGGACGTAAAGAAGCAAGCGGTTGTCCAGACCACAATCAATGAGCAATTGACAAAGGGAGTAGCCAGTACATTGGCAGAGGATTTTCAGAAGCGAAAGAAAATTAGGGATACCCTTACGATCAATCAAAAATTCATGTTTACCAAAATACTTTTTAATGGTGACTTTGAACTATTTTCCAGCGCCGTCGACCGATTGGATGAACTGGATAACCTCACACAGGCAAATTCCTATCTGGTCAACAATTACGGAGAGTGGAATAAAGAGAGTGAGGAATTCCAGGAGTTTATGGGAATTGTGGAGAGGCGCTTTGCGTAGGGGTGGTGCTGGGGTGTTCACCATAAAGATTCAGCGAGTAGTTCTTGTAGAGAACAGCCAGAACCCAGAACCTGGCATCCAGTATCAAATTCTCTGTAACACCTGCCCCCGGTGTGCATCCAGTTTCAAAAGTATAAACAGCAGAATCGTAAATCCCCAGAGGGAGGAGCCCCCGTAACTAAAGAAGGGCAAGGGGATCCCGATCACGGGAAATAGGCCCACCGTCATACCGATATTGACAGCAAAGTGAAAGAAGAATATGCTTGCAATGCTATAGGCATAGACCCTGGTAAAACGGTTTTTTTGCCGCTCGGCTATGAAGATAATTCGCAGCAGCAGCGCCACGAACAAAGCGACCACCACCAGGCTTCCTACCCAACCATGCTCCTCACCGATGGTGCAGAAAATGAAATCGGTACTTTGTTCGGGCACGAAGTCGAATTTAGTTTGAGTGCCTTTCAAAAAACCTTTTCCAAAAAAACCGCCGCTGCCAATGGCAATTTTTGATTGCGTTACATTCCACCCAAATCCCAGCGGGTCGACATCGGGATTGATCAATGCCTTGACCCGGTTTTGCTGGTGGGGCTTGAGGACATCGGTAACGACGTAATCCACACTTTCTATAACCCCCATAATCATAACGGCCCCAACCGTGAGAATGGCAATTCGTTTGAACTTCTTTTTTCCAAAGCCGATCAGTAAGATCAGCAACGTGATAATTGCGCCATGCAGGTAGAGTTGGTTGGGAATTAGAAGGGTCAGAATAAAAATAGCCGCTGCACAAATGCCAACAATCATCAAAAAAGGCGACATCCCTTCACGAAAAAAGACAAAAATAAACGATGTAAAAACCAATGCAGTCCCTGTATCTTTTTGGAACAGGATCAGTGCCATGGGCAGCCCAATGATCCCAAAAAGGATGGCCTGGTTGCGCAAATTGTCCATTCGAAAGCCAACGGAGCTTATATATTTGGCCACGGCCAACGCCACCACGAACTTGGCAAACTCGGAAGGCTGCACTCCAAAAGACCCGATTCCGATCCAGGCTTTATTTCCGCCCACTTCCTTACCGATGATCGGCACCAGGAAAAGAAGGACAAGAATTAACCCGTACAACACATAGGCAAAGGTTTCGTAAAAACGCATATCGAGGATCACAATACCCATGATGATGAAAAAGGATGCCACGATGAACACCAATTGCCTCCCGGAATTCAATGTGAGGCTGAAGATCGGCTGATGCACACCTTCATCATACACCACCGCATAAATATTAATCCAACCCAAGAAAACTAGCGCGAGGTAAAGCCCGATGGTGGGCCAATCGAGGCTGCCGGATATGCTATCTTCTCTTTTCAAGATTACTTGGGATCCAGAAATTTTCCATTCATTACATACTGCTCGATATACGGCCGATTGGTATGGCCCAATAAATATTTTTCAATCATGAGTGACGCTATGGAGGCTGCAGAACGTCCTCCCTGGCCGGAATCTTCGACATACACCGAGATTGCGATTTTAGGATTCTCTCTGGGTGCGAAGGCAATAAAAACAGCGTGATCAGGCAACGGATCATTTTGAACCGTTCCGGTCTTCCCGCATACAATAATATCCCGAAGTTTAGCACGCATTCCCGTTCCAGCGTCTACCACCCGTTGCATGGCATCAATGGCCACGCGAAAATTAGCGGAATCGATCGTGGTGTAGTGTCTTATTAAATATTGAGGCAAAGGCTTTTGATCTTTTCCAATTGCTTTAACAATATGGGGCGCATAATAATAACCGCGGTTGGCAATCGTTGCTACAAAGTTGGCCATCTGTAAAGGCACTACAAGATTTTCACCTTCTCCAATGGCAATGGAATAGATATTGGAAAATTTCCATGGGCGATTGTGGTAGGCCTGGTCGTACATTTCAGGGGTGGGCACCAATCCGTTCTTTTCATTCGGAAGATCAATGCCGAGGGGTTTGCCAAAGCCAAAGCTCATGATGTGCTTGTCCCATTCGGCCAAACCGATGCGTGTATCTTTGAAGGGGTCGTCGATAATGCCTTTGTTTAACATTCTCCTGAGAACGCCAAGAAAATAAGGATTGCATGAATTGGTGATCGCACCGCGAAGATCTTCGTTCGTGTGATCCCCATGACAATCAATGAGCGTGCGGTCGCATCGAATACGGGTTTCCGGCGTGATGACGCCTTCTTGCAGGGCCGTCATGGCTTGCGCAATTTTGAAAATTGACCCCGGCCGATACTGCGCCATCAGTGGCCGGTTGAACAACGGTTTGTTTGTATCACTGCTGATAAGACGAAAGTTCGAGCTGTATCGGCGGCCTGTTAATAAATTTGGATCATAGGAAGGTCCGGAGACTAGCGCGAGAATTTCTCCGGAGGATGGTTCTATCGCTGCAACACTACCCGATTTTCCACCCATTAGATACTCTCCGTACTTCTGCAGTTCGAGGTCAATGCCTGTAGTCAAATCCTGTCCGGGAATTGACAGGGTGTCGTAGGCGCCGTCTTTGAAAGAACCTTTAATGATCCCTTTTACGTTGCGAAGTTTTATCCGCACACCGCGTGTGCCACGCAACTGTTCTTCATAAAAACCTTCGATGCCGCTTTGCCCTATATAATCGCCTTGTTTGTAAATTTTGGAGGCGTCGTTTTCCAGTTTGGTTTTGCTGATCTCACTTACGTATCCGAGGGCGTTTGCCAGGGCAGCGGAAGAGTATGCGCGGGTGGTCCGGGGCTGTACATAAAAGCCCGGAAATTCATCAAGATAATCCTGGACCTTGGCAAAATCCGTGGTAGACAGTTGGCTCAGGAAGAGCGTAGGCTTAAAGCGGGAATACTCTTTCCGGGCTTTCATCTCCTTAAATTTCTTTCTCAACTCTTCGCGCGAGATTTCGAATACCGCACAAAACTTGGCAGAGTCAAACCGCTTAACGTCTTTGAGAAGCACTTCGAGATTGAATTCGGGTGTGTTGTAAACAATCAGTTTGCCATGCCGGTCTTTGATAAGACCGCGGACCGGATACTCCGTTTGTCTCAAAATGGCGTTGCTGTCGGATAATTCCGCATAGCGGTCATCCACCACCTGGATAAAAAATAGCTTGACCAGAAACACAAGAGCCACCAGTACGATTACTATTTGCAATATTTCCTTTCTGCCCTCGTTCATCGCCTGCGATCAAATGAAAAGTATTGTAAAAATAAAATTACGAACATCGTAAAGATCAGGCTCGTCATTACTTTTTGCATGGTAAACCAAAAAATTCCAAACCCGCCCGCCTCTACAAAAAACAGGGTAAAATGATGTGCGAATACCAGGGGAAGTGAATAGACCATGAACCATTGAACGCCATTCACAGCCAGCGTCGGTCCCTCCCCGGCATCGTAGCCTCCCTGGGGGGTGATGGTCCCAAGCCAATAGTTTCGAAGGTAAGCCACCAGTACGAGACTCGAGGCATGAAGACCCAGGCTATCATAGAAGACGTCGATTGAAATCCCGAGAAGAAACGCCACCAACATCAGGATGAGCGGGTTGGTCTCCAGCGGAAGCAATAGGATAAATGCTACATAAAGAAAGCAAAATGCCATATTGAATAATACCAACTGCTTGAATAGCATTACCTGAACGAGCACATGCAGCACGAAATAGATTCCCACAAAAAATCCGGAGCGGTTCATGGTCGTATTCCAATGGTAGCTCTCTCAAGGGAGTCAAGTTCTGGTTTCAATTCACTCTTCACTATTTTAACAAACGACAATCTTCTGAAATCTTGCGCCAATTCAACACGGATGTCATAAAAAAGCGCTTCCTCTTTCAATTTTACTTCGTTGACAATACCCACGATAATTCCTGCAGGGAACACGGCATTGTAACCAGACGTGACAACCGTATCCCCCTCCAAAGGTTGTATGTGCCGGGGTACGTACAGTAGATTGATAAAGCGGGGATCAGTGCCATCCCATTGGGCGGTTCCAAAACTGCTCGTCCGGGCTAAAACGCAGGAAACCTGCTCGTCTATATTCAAAATTGAGATGAGAACGGAAAAATGTTCAGAGACTGACTTTACTTTGCCAACCGCGCCTGCAATACTGATGGCTGCCATGCCTGGCTTGATACCAGCGTCTTCCCCGCAGTTGATGGTAATATAGTTTTTGAATTGGGCCACCGAATTGTTGATCACCTTGGCGCTGACAAAATCGTAGCGAACCAGGGTGTCATTTTTCACGAACGGAATTCCGGAATTTTGAGTTCGTCGCTCCAACAATGTTTTATATTGAGCGTTTTCCCTGGACAATTCCTCGTTGATCTTCCGTAGCGAAAAATATTCACGGGAGCTTTGGGAAAACCCCAGAATATTGACCGCCAGGCGATTGGATGAATTGAAAAATTTTGTGTTCTGGAATTTATTGTTCTCTATTAATAACCAGGCACAAAACGCCTCTAATAACAGGAATGTAAAGAAAGCCCGGTATTCATAGAAAAAATTAAAAAGACGCTGCATGCATCAGGTCATCAATACCTTTCGATAGTGGTTGAGGTTTTTCAATGCCGCTCCCGTGCCGCGTACCACCGCGCGCAGTGGATCATCGGCAACGTGTATGGGCAGTTTCGTTTTTAACGAGAGACGTTTATCGAGACCACGTAGCATCGCTCCTCCACCGGTAAGATAAATTCCGCGTTCATAAATATCGGCCGAAAGCTCAGGTGGAGAAAGTTCCAGGGCCTTCAGCACGGCCTCTTCCAGTTTTGAAATGGATTTGTCTAGTGCAAAGGCCACTTCACTGTAGGAGATTTTGATGGTTTTTGGAATGCCAGTCATCAGGTCACGACCCCGGATTTCATAATCGTCCGGACCTTCATCCAGTTCGGTCAGTGCCGATCCTACTTCTATTTTCACACGCTCGGCTGTGCGTTCGCCAATCAATAAATTGTGCTGCCGGCGCATGTAGTCCAGGATGTCGCGATTGAATGTGTCACCGGCGATACGGATCGACTGATCGCAGACAATGCCGGAAAGTGCAATTACTGCGATGTCGGTCGTGCCGCCGCCAATATCCACAATCATATTCCCGATAGGTTGCTCGATGTCGATACCAATACCAATGGCCGCTGCAATGGGCTCATGAATCATGTACACTTCTTTTGCGTTGGCGTGCTCAGCGGAGTCACGAACGGCCCGCTTTTCTACTTCCGTAATAGCTGAAGGTATGCAAATAACCATGCGCAGTGATGGCGGAAACAAGCGACGGCCCGTGTCAATCATTTTGATCATTCCACGAATCATCATTTCGGCGGCGTGAAAGTCAGCAATCACGCCCTCCTTGAGCGGGCGTATGGTCTTTATATTATCATGTGTCTTTTCATGCATCTGCATGGCCTCCCGACCAATGGCGAGAACCTTGCCGGTAAGTTTGTCCAATGCAATGATGGACGGTTCATCCACCACTACCTTGTCTTTATGTATGATTAATGTGTTTGCAGTGCCCAAGTCGATTGCGATGTCCTGCGTGAAGAAATCAAAAAGTCCCATTCGTTATAAGGTCCTCCTAGGAATAAGTTAAATGTTGAAAATCACGACAAAATTACAGAAATAATCAGGTGATTTAATGGGGGTTAAGTCCTTTTAGTTATAACTTTTTTTACAAGAACCATAGCAAATTTTTTTATGTCTGCGCACTGCTTGTTCCAAACTGATTTTCGTCCCGACTGTTCAGTGCTTAAAATGTCGAAAGCCGGTGAAGACCATTGCCATTTCACGCCGGTCGCAAAAGTCGATTGAATCTTGGTCTTTGATGGAGCCGCCCGGCTGAATTACAGCCCTGATGCCCTGCTGAGCGGCTATTTCAACACAATCCGGGAATGGGAAAAATGCGTCGGAGGCCATCACCGCCCCATCCAGGGAGAAACCAAAGGCTTTTGCTTTTTCAACGGCTTGCTTTAAAGAATCTACACGGCTGGTTTGACCTACCCCGCTGGCGAGCAGTTGACCTTCCACCGCCAGCACGATCGTGTTTGACTTGGTATGCTTGCAGACCTTGCTGGCGAACAAAAGAGCTTTGACTTCGGATTCCGAAGGCGCCCGTTTCGTTACCGTTTTCAAATCTTTCTCTTCATCAGTTTTCCAATCGATGTCTTGCTCAATGATTCCGTTCAGCAGGCTCTTAACCTGCTTTCGGCCAGCCAACGACTGCTTCTGCGTTAGGATAATCCTGTTCTTTTTAGATTTTAACAAAGCCAGTGCATCATCCGCGTAACCTGGAGCGATAAGGATTTCAAAAAACAGAGAATTGATTATTTCGGCAGCGGATACATCAATGGGTTGATTGCTGGCGAGAACACCACCAAACGCTGAAACTGTGTCAGCCTGGAAGGCTTTGAGATAAGCCTCTTTCACTGAAGACGCCGTGGCGACTCCGCAGGCGTTGGTGTGCTTGATAATGACGAAAGCAGTCTTCCCTTCAAATTCATAGATCAGATGAATGGCCGCGTCAATGTCGACAAGGTTGTTATAAGAAAGTTCCTTGCCGTTGAGCTGATCGAACATCTTGGAGAGGTCGCCATAGAAAACACCTTTTTGGTGGGGATTCTCTCCATAGCGCAACACTTTCCCAATTTGTACGCTGGCCTTGTAACTCGGAAGGTTTTGCTCTTTATTGAAATATTGAAAGATCGCCGAATCATAATGGGAGGTCACGTCAAATGCCATGGCAGCAAAACGCTTCCGGTCGGCCAGTTCGGAACTGCATTTTTTAGATTTCAAAAGTTCGAGAACGACTTCGTATTGACTCCGCGAAGAGACAATCAGCACATTGTTGAAATTCTTGGCGGCCCCGCGAATGAGGGAAATTCCTCCAATATCAATCTTCTCAATGATTTCGTCTTCGCTACCGACCTTTGCTACCGTTTCCCCGAAAGGATACAAATCAACTATGACCAGGTCAATGGGCGAGATGTTATAATCCGTCGCCTGCCTGATATCCGCCGCGTCATCCCTTCGATACAGGATGCCTCCGAACACAACCGGATGCAGTGTTTTTACCCTACCTCCAAAAATTGAAGGATAACCCGTCAGTTTTTCAACGGGCGTAACGGTGTACCCCAACTTTTCGATGAATTCCTGTGTGCCGCCGGTGGAAACAAATTCGACACCGTGACTGGCCAGCAA
>JANXYC010000137.1 GCA_025350305.1 Cyclobacteriaceae bacterium
CTAGTGTTAAGTTAAGTATAATATGACGTACTATTTGTATATTTGCTAAACCAAATTACAAATGATACGCTACACTGTAAAACTGCTTAAGTCGGAGGTGGATGAACTTCAGGCTATTATTAACAAGGGCTCCCATACTTCGCAGACATTTCGGGTTGCCTATATTCTTCTGAATTGTGATGAGGGGAGACATTCTGAAAAGGTGACCAATGAACAAATAAGTAAGGTTCTTAAGGTTGGAATGCGTACGATCGACAGAGTCAAGAAGAAATTTGTTGACGAAGGTTTTGAGACTGTTCTGGAAAGACGACCTACCCAGCGTGTCTATGAAGCAAAGATGGATGGTGATACGGAGGCAAGACTGGTAACCCTTTGTTGCAGTGCACCTCCGAAAGGTTTTGCCCGATGGTCCTTGCGTCTGCTGGCTGACAAGATGGTAGAATTAAAGTATGTAGAAAGTCTCTCGCACGTAACGGTTAGGAGCGTTTTAAAAAAAATGAACTTAAGCCTTGGAGAGTAAAAGGGTGGGTAATACCCCCTCAAAAGAGTGGAGAATTTGTTGCCTGTATGGAGAAGGTTCTGGATGTTTACAAACGGCCATACCATGTAGATTATCCGGTAATTTGCATGGATGAATCACCCAAGCAATTAATAGAAGAACAGCGGGAATCCATTGCTATGAAACCAGGTCGGGAAGCGAGGGTGGATTATGAATACGTCAGAAATGGAGTCGTCAACATATTTATGGCCAACGAACCATTACGCGGAAAACGATTGGTAGAAGTTACGGAATCTAAGACCAAGAAGGATTGGGCGATGTTTGTAAAGAGGATAGCTGATCAGCAATATCCCAAAGCAAAACGGATAACCTTGATAATGGATAACTTCGGAACACATACCAGGGGTGCTTTGTATGAAACTTTTGAGCCTATTGAAGCTAAACGGATATCGGACAGATTTGAATTTATATTTACTCCCAAGCATGGCAGTTGGCTGAATATGGCCGAAATAGAATTACATGTACTGAATGGTCAATGTTTAAATAGGCACATGTCCACAATGAAAAAAATAAAAGAGGAAGTGCAGGAATGGCAAAGGCAGAGGAATAACAAGGGTCGGAAAATAAACTGGCAGTTCACCAACAAGGTTGCCAGAATAAAACTGAAAAGACTCTATCCGTCAATTCATGATTAACTTAGCACCTAGTTTCTCTTCCCAAGTTCGTCTCTTATCTTGGCTGCACGTTCGTAGTCTTCTTTTTCGATCGCATCCTTTAAGAGTTCATTCAGTTTATCGACAGAATAACTTTTGAAGTCATCACCCTTTTTCGAAGATTCTTTTTTGACTTTTACCTTCTTTTCTGTTTTGGCTTCCGGCTTTTCCTCCTCTTCTTCATCGGTGAGTACGATGCCGGCTTCCGCCAAAATATTTTCAAACGTGAAAATAGGAGCATCGAAACGAAGTCCCACGGCAATAGCATCGGATGGGCGTGCATCGATTTCTGACTTTTTCAATCCATCGGTACACACGATTTTTGCAAAGAACACTCCTTCTTTGAGATCCGAAATAACGATTTCATCGACGTGGAAGTGAAACGAATTGGCAAACGACTTAAAAAGATCGTGCGTCATGGGCCGGTTGGGGATAATCTTTTCGATTTCAATAGCAATGGCTTGCGCCTCAAACATGCCGATGATAATCGGCAGCCTTCGGTTCCCGTCGGCTTCTCCCAGCACAAGTGCAAACGATCCGGTCTGCGACTGGCTGGATGACAATCCTAGAATCTCGAGTTTTATTTTTTTCAACGACACCTTATCTTTAAAGCGATTACGATATTAAAAAAATTGGCTGATCAAGCTGGCAAATTAAGGATAATTATTTAGAGGCCTTTATGGCGGCTATCAATTTTGGCACCACCTCAAATGCATCACCCACGATCCCGTAATCAGCTGCTTTGAAGAACGGCGCATCGGCATCCTTATTGATTACAACAATGCATTTCGATGAGTTCACACCGGCCAGGTGCTGAATGGCGCCTGAGATTCCAATGGCAATATAAAGTTGGGGAGCCACTTTCACGCCAGTCTGACCAACATGCTCGTGATGTGGCCGCCACCCCATATCGGAAACCGGTTTGCTGCAGCCGGTGGCAGCATGAAGCGTCTTCGCAAGCTCTTCCAGCATTCCCCAATGCTCCGGGCCTTTGAGACCGCGGCCACCAGAAACCACAATATTGGCTTCCGGTAATGAAATTTCTGTGCTGGCCTTTTCGGTAGAAAGTATCTTTGTGTTGAAGTCTGCATCGTTGAGAACCGGCGTGAACGGAACTGTGGAAACTGCTGCTCCCGTCTCCTTCAATTCTGCAGCATTCTTTTTTATGGCGATCACCTTTTTAGCCGACTTCATTTCAACAAATGAAAACGCCTTACCAGTATAAATGCTGCGTTTTACCACAAAACCCGAGGTGGTTGTGGGTAGCTCTACCACATTGGATGCGAAACTTGCCCCTGTCTTCACCGCAACCTTTGCTGCAACCGGAGTGCCTAACGAAGAGTTAGCCAATATTAGATTGTCAGCACTTTCCTGCTCCATGGCCTGGATCAGCACCGAAGCATATACCTGAATAACCGGATGATCCAGTTTTGTGTCAGCGGCATGGAGGACCTTCGTCGCTCCATATTTACCAACAGCATCCAGCTCCGGCTTATCAATTGTTCCAAGGGCGATGGCGACCACCAGGCCTCCCATGGCGTGTGCGTAGGCTACCGCCTCGAGGGAAGTTTTTTTGATCTTACCATCGGCACTTTCTATAAATACGAGTGTTGTCATAAACTATTGGGATCACGGCTGCTTGAAGTACAATCTGGAATCTTGAATTTGTAATCTAAAGTACTTTTGCTTCGGTTTTCAATCGTGTTACCAACTCAGCAACATTATCTGCTGAAATCATTTTCACAGCTCCTTTTGGCGGGGGTAACTCAAACTTTTGCGCCACGATTGAATTCTCAACTACTTTCGGCTCCACCACTTTCAATGGTTTAGTCCGGGCACTCATAATTCCACGCATGTTCGGAATTTTCCACTCTGCGATCGGCTCCTGGCATCCTGCAACAAGTGGCAAATTGGCCTCTACATATTCCTTACCACCTTCAATCTCTCTTGCCATTTTCACTTTCGTACCATCAATATCCAGTTTCATAACAGGTGATATAGCAGGCACACCCAGCATCTCTCCCACCATGGCATGAACCACCCCGCCGTTGAAATCGATGGACTCCCGTCCCATGAGGATGAGATCAAAACCTTTTGCATGCCCGGCGATCTGGGATGCAACAAAATATGAATCGGTTGGCACTGCGTTCACCCGGATGGCATCGTCTGCTCCAATCGCAAGCGCTTTGCGTATCGTGGGCTCGGTATCGGCAAGGCCCACGTTAAGCACGGTGACTGTAGCCCCGGAAGACTCTTTTAGCTCGATGGCACGCGCCAAAGCGTAATCATCATAGGGGCCTATGATAAATTGTACTCCGGTAGTATCAAACTTGGTATTATTATCAATAAAATTAATTTTGGAAGTTGTGTCAGGTACATGTGTGATACAAACTAAGATCTTCATAGTCAGGTGATTAGTTCGATTCAAACGATCGTGATGGCAAGATAATAAAACTGTTGATTTGTTGATTAGTTTATACTTTGAATCGTGATCTGAATCGTTTTCCTTATGGACCGGCTAAAACTGTTAAAACAATTTGCGCAGGAAGAGCCTGGTGACCCGTTTAATCTTTACGCCCTTGCGCTTGAATATCTAAAAATCAACCCCTCAGAAGCCAGCAGGCTCTTTGAAAAACTGGTATCAACTCATCCTGATTACCTTCCCACCTACTATCCGTATGCGCACTTGCTCATTGAACGCAAAGACCTGGACAAGGCAGAACGAATATTTCAACAAGGAATGGAAACAGCAAAAGCAAAGAATGAATTCAAGACATTTAGGGAAATTCAGGCAGCGTATGATGATTGGAAGAACGAAATGAGAGAATGAGAGTAATGAGTAATGAGTAATGAGTAGTGAGACAATACATAAGAACCCACACTATTTGTGTCTTATATCTCACGTCTCATATCTCATATCTCACGTCTCATATCTCATGTCTCCTAGTCTATTTTAAATACAATCTTCCCTACTTTATTCGGTAAGGTGATATCGGCAAACGATTCAGCTAATTTTGAAAAAGGTCGGATGGAGTCAATCATAGGCCGGATCTGATGCTTGCCTACAAAGGTGAGCATCTCGCTGAACTCATAATCATTGCCCATGGTGGTGCCTTGAAGCGAAAGTTGGTTCCAGAACATCCTATACAGGTCTATCTTGGAGGGTAGCCCGTTGGTCGCTCCGTAGAAAACTATTTTGCCACTCGGTCTTAATACTTTGATAAAATTGTTGACCTGATCCCCACCAGCGCTGTCGATGATCAGGTTGAATCCTCCTTTTGTTTTCCAAAGGTCACTGTAATTGGATTCCTTTTTATAATTGTAGGCCCCTTTAGCCCCCATCTTTAAGGCGCGTGCAATTTTCTCGTCGCTTCCTGAAGTAACGTACACATTTGCCCCCGCTGCCCGGGCGAACAGAAACGCAAATTGCGCCACGCCACCGCCAAAGCCTGAGATCAATACATTTTGTCCGGCTTTAAGTTCTCCCTGGCGGAACAAAGCACGGAAAGCCGTAAGCCCTCCCAACGGCAACGCAGCTGCCTGAAGAAAATCAAGATGAAATGGCTTGGGCTGAAGCCGGTCAACATCGACAAGGCAATACTCAGCGAAGGTGCCGTTGACAGGCATTCCCAAGATGCCGTATTTTTTGGATTGTACGTCAGGGTCAGGCCCCCAGTCGATGTTGGGGTTGATCACCACCTCCTGGCCGATCCATGAATTGTCTTTTTCATCACCTACAGCATCAACAACTCCCGACCCATCGGAACCCAGGATGACGCCATAACGGATGTTGGGGTATTTGCCTTGCCTGATCCACTCTTCCCTGCGGTTGAGTGCAATCGCTTTCATTTTAACCAATGCCTTACCCGTTGACAAAGCCGGTTTGTCAACTTCTTTCCAATCAATCTGGCCGGGGCCAGTGAGTACCAGGGCTTTCATCTAAACTAATTATACAACCGTTTAATGTCCTAATTCATTTCGCACATCCGAGGAAAAAACCCGATCTATCAAATAAAAATTTATCCCAAACTATACTATTTTGACCTTCTTACCATGCGCTTCAATCAATCTTTTTTTCAGGCAGTGTAAAGTAAAAAGTACTGCCTTGCCCCACCGTACTTTCAACATACATTCTTCCACCATTGCGTTCTACTAATTCCTTGCTTAAAAGCAAACCAATACCTGCACCCTTATAACCAGGCCGCCCGATGGAGTGGAAATCCTCTTTCACGTTAAACAGCTTATGAATGTCCTCTTCGCTTAGGCCAACGCCGGCATCCTTTATACCAATGGTCACCAAACCGTCCTTACGCCCAGAGAAGCATGTTATTACACCGCCTGGATGTGTATAGTGAACAGCATTGGAAAGCAAATTATCAAGAATGATCCCAATCATTTCTTTATCGGCGAATACGTATTGCCGGTCCGGTATAAATATATTAAACGCAAGTTTTTTCGCTGTCAACTGTGACCGGAATCTTTCAAGCATTTGACCGGCCAGGGCCTTGCCGTCAAAAATCTCCGGATGAAACGGTTTCGGGTTTGAATGATAACCCACCCAATGGACCACATTATTCAAGGCGCTCTTTAAGTCCACCGCCGTGGTGTGCAAGTGTGTCAGGAATTGAACCGTTTCTTCCTTTTTCAATGTTGCCAGCTGGCTGCCTAATCCTCGTGTAAGATTTTCAAATGACACCAGGGAGTCTTTCATGTCGTACGATAGCACGGTAAAAAGTTTCTCTTTAAACGCTTGCAGTTCCTCAAGATCCGATGTGGATCGCACAAGCTTTTTTTGCAGTTGGTTCTTTTTTCTAAACAAGGCAATGATGGCGACCGAAGCCAGTACCAACATACTAGCAAGAAGCATGAGGGTATTTCGCCAATTCCGCTCTGCCGTTTCCTGTAGTTTCCTGATGCTCTTCTCAAATGATGTCACTACCTGTTGATGATCCTCCTTTTCCTTGACCATTTTCAATCGCGATTCAGCCTCCAATTCGTTGCGTATCACGAGTTCAGCTGAGTCTCTGTAAGCCTCCGCCATTTTGAAATCATGGATCGCTTTTTCGTAATCTTTTTTTGCGATGTGAACTTCGTAAAGCCACAGACAGGCCGTTATGACACTGTCCAGGTTATTGGATTGGATTGCCATTAGTAAAACCGAGTCAGCATAAAGCTCTGCAGCTTCATAATTTTTCAGCTCTAAAAAAGCCTGTGATTTATCATGGTAGTAACCGGCCTTTTCCGATTGAGAGAAGCCAGCACCCACAATAAGCAGTAGAAAAGAAAAGAGAACTGCTCTCAAATTAATAACCATTAAAAAGGCATTTCTTCGTCGCCTCTCGGTGGAGGAGGGACATCGTCGCGGAAGGTATTCAACCTGCTTTCGCGGGTGACACTACCAAACCCGCCTGTGTTAGAAGGTCCATCAAAGTCCGCAAACTTGGTGTATTTACCTATAAACTTGAGTCTCACCGTATCCAGCGACCCATTTCTATGTTTGGCAACGATAACTTCCGCCATCCCTTGTGTAGGAAGACCTTCTTCATCCACCGTTATCTTGTAATATTCTGGTCGATAGAGAAACATAACGATGTCGGCATCCTGCTCAATGGAGCCTGATTCGCGCAAGTCAGAAAGTTGAGGGCGCTTGTCACCCCCCCTTGTCTCCACACCGCGACTTAACTGTGAAAGCGCAATGACAGGAACGTCCAACTCTTTGGCGATCCCTTTGAGGGCACGTGAGATTGATGCTATTTCCTGTTCCCGATTGCCCATACTATCACCTTTCATCAATTGGAGGTAGTCGATAACGATAAGCTGGACATTATGCTCGGCTTTTAACCTTCTGCACTTAGCGCGAAGTTCAAGAATGGAAAGTGCCGGGGTATCGTCAATAAAAATAGGGGCAGCCGAAAGTCGGTTGGTTTTGGTCACGAGCTGTTGCCATTCAAAGTCAGCCAGGTTACCACGTTTGATTTTTTCTGATTCCAATTCCGCTTCGGCGGAAATAAGGCGGTTGACCAGTTGCAAGGAGGCCATCTCGAGGGAGAACATTGCGACAGGGAAATTAAAGTCAACGGCTGCGTTGCGCAAAGCCGACACAACAAATGCTGTCTTACCCATGCCAGGCCGTGAGGCAATGATGATCAGGTCAGATTTTTGCCAACCACTCAAAACCCGGTCAAGTTTTGTGAATCCGCTAGGCACCCCGGTGAGTCCGTCCTTATGATTTTTTCTTTCTTGTAATTCTTTTACAGCCCTGAACATCAGGGACTTCATCGTATCGTAGTTCTTCCGAAGGTTGGAGTCCGAAATGGCAAAGACGGCTTGCTCGGTTTTGTCCAATAGATCAAATACATCGCTCGTGTCTTCGTATGCCTCGTGCTGGATTTGGGAGGAAATCTGGATGAGCTCACGTTTGATTGCCATCTCAATGATGATACGGGCGTGGTATTCGATGTTGGCGGCTGAACTCACTTTTGAAGTAAGCTCGGCTATATAGTAGGCTCCTCCCACCACTTCAAGCTTCCCATTCTTTCTTAACTGGGCCACCACGGTGCGCATGTCAACTGGCTCGGAGGCCTTGAACAGATCAACAATGGATTGGTAAATCCCTTTGTGTTGTTCGGTGTAGAAATGTTCAGGGCGAAGAAATTCTATAACAGCGGTTAACGCGTTCTTTTCCAGCATTAAAGCCCCCAAGACTGCTTCTTCCAGATCAAGCGCCTGAGGCGGCAGTTTGCCCATGTTCTCCGCAATATCACGGGGAACTAGCTTGGCAATTTTAGTGCTGCCTGACCTCAATGACGTTGATCGTTGCTCCATACTTCGTGGTTGTTGTACGTGTTTTTTATTAAGGGAGACAAACCTAAAGATTGAAACACGCATGCAATCCTTTCACTTCCACAACTTCTAAACAATCTACAAACATCAACGTAGAATTGTGTTAATAAATTTAATGTTATTTACAGTTTGTTACTCCCAAAAATATTACAGCATTCAACGATGAAACGTAAACTCCTAGTGCTGAACTCTTTTAAAGGACAAACATTTTACTTTACTTCAAGCCTGGAAAAATCCAATTAATCTGGAGACATCACAAAAAATCCATTTCATCGCCATCGGAGGCACTGTTATGCACGATCTTGCAATCGGCATAAAGCAAGCTGGCCATTCGGTTACAGGTTCAGATGAAAATATCAACAGCGTGGTGGCCTCTAATCTGTTGAATTACAATCTTATCCCGGAGGAAAACGGTTGGTTTCCAGAAAAAATTGACACATCGCTTCAAGCAGTTATAATTGGCGCTCATATCAAGGCTGAAAACCCTGAGTTAAAACGGGCTTTGGAGCTTAAATTGACCATCTATTCACTTCCTGAGTTTATTTATAGGAAATCCGCAGACAAGCAACGTATCGTGGTAAGCGGCAGTCATGGCAAAACCATGATTACTTCATTAATTATCCACGTCCTGAATTTTCACAAACGGAAATTTGACTATGTGGTGAATGCCTATACCTCGGGGTTAGAGCGTTTGGTCAGACTTTCAAACGCACCGCTAATTATTATTGAAGGTCAGGAAGCTATGTCTTCTACTTTGGATCGGACTCCGGCATTTTTAAAATATCACCATCACATCGGCATCGTCAGTGGCATTGAATGGCAAAAATCAGAAGACTATCCTACAAAAGAGGAATATACCCGACAGTTCGGCTTATTTGGAGCGGCCACTCCAAAGGGAGGCGTATTGGTATACTTTGAAATTGATCACGTGGTAGCGGTATTATCGCCCTTAAACCGGCCGGACGTTTTGCTGGTCCCCTACAAGACCCACGCAAGTATTCAGGAAAATGGGCAAGAATTTCTCGTTACATCCACAAAAGAGCGTGTACCTTTGAAAATAACCGGTAAACACAATCTTCAAAGCATCAGTGCTGCGCAAGAAGCAGTGAAGAAGATTGGGATTACTTCTGAAATGTTTTATCAGGCCATTCCCAGCTTTGTGGGTATCGGCAACTAATTCTACTTCTTTCATGAACCACATAGATAACAGATAGATCGCATAGGATGGCTTGCACCGATGAAGACTATGTGTTTAAAATTTATCTGTTATTTAGCAATATGACAAAGTAGGGGCTAATCTTCTACAACCTATTTCCACATGAAACTCAACCTCAGGATACCGCTTTGCTTTTTTGATCTTGAAACGACGGGCACCAACATTACAAAAGACCGGATTGTAGAAATCGCGGTGATTAAACTAATGCCTACGGGTGAAACTCACGAAAAAAAGAATCTGGTAAATCCCACCGTTTCGATTCCGGCGGAATCAAGCGCCATCCATGGAATCAAAAATGAGGATGTGAAAGATAAGCCAACGTTTAAAGAATTGGCAAAAGAATACGCCAAGTTCTTTGAAGGAGCTGACTTGAGTGGTTTTAATATTCTAAAATTCGATGTGCCTGTCCTGGTCGAAGAATTCTTACGCGCAGGCGTTGATTTCGACTACTCAAGAAAGCGCATCATCGATTCACAGCGCATCTATCACCTGATGGAAAAACGAAACCTGACGGCGGCCTTACAATTCTATTGCCAGAAAAACCTTGATAACTCCCATACAGCGGAAGCTGACACGCGCGCATCCATGGATGTGCTCCTGGCGCAGGTCGAACGGTATGAAAATCAGGAAGTCACGGATGGATTGGGTAAGGCTATTGGCACGCTCAGGAACGATCTCGATGACCTCAACAAACTAACATCTTCCAATATGATCGACCTCGCCGGGCGGATGGTACTCAATCAAAATAGCGAGCCCGTTTTTAATTTTGGAAAACACAAAAACAAAAATGTGCTGACCGTGCTAAAAGCGGAACCTGCCTACTATGATTGGATGATGAACGGTGACTTTTCCCTTGACACCAAGCGCAGGCTTACAGAAATTAAGCTCAGTGCGTTGAAAAATAAATAATTTCCATTCGTGACCTTTCCCGCTTAGTTCACTCTAAATAAGCGAACTCACCCCCCCGCTAGCGAACCTACTTTACGCTGCACGTTTACATTAATTTTTACAACTATGAAAACCTACGTTTGGATCATCGTCCTGTTGGTCATGTCATTGCTTACATCTTGCGCGATTATTCGCCCAGGAGAAGTGGGGATCAAACAAAAATTGGGAAAGATTACGGGAGATCATCTTCCTGCCGGGCCTTATGGGTTTAACCCATTCACGACCACCGTGAAGAAAATTCCCACACGAACTGTAGAGGCATTCAATTCACTGGATGTTCCCACCAAGGAAGGGCTCACCGTTAAATCTGAAATCGCCCTCCTCTATCACGTGAAGCCCGAAGCAGCAAGAGACGTTTATACGAAATATGGGATGAATTATCAGGAGGTTATTGTTGAGAGTAACTTTCGCGCCGTGGTCCGGCACATTGCAGGCATGTACTTCGCGAAGGAATTGTTCGCCGTAGATCGCAAGAAAATAGAAAAGGAGATTTTTGATGAGATCACCAGCAGCATTTGGGATAAGGGATTTGTGACCGATGCCGTGCTACTGAAAAGCATTACCATGCCTCCGCAAATTTTCCAGGCCGTTGAAAATAAGTTAAAAGCTGAACAAGAATCGTTACAGATGGAATTTGTCATCTCCAAACAGAAAAAGGAAGCCGACCGGATGCAAATTGAGGCCGAAGCCATCAAGAATTACAACAAAACGATTTCGGAAAGCCTTACTGAAATGATGGTGAAGTGGAGCAGCATTCAGATAATGAAAGGATTGATCACCTCACCCAATACGAAAGTTATTATTACCGATGGGAAATCTCCGATGATCATCAATGATAATAAGTGAGTGGGTAGATGCTGGGTACTGGTGCAGTGACAGATTAATAATTTAGAAGCAGGCAGCAGGTTCCGATAACTAATCAGGAGGGCAGAAGGCAGGAAATACAGAAGCGTACTACCATATTTCATTGAATCCTGTTCCTAAATTATTTTATCATAACACCAGCGATGCAAAAATTCAAATAACTATACCTGCAATAGATGAACGCAAACAAAACTATACTGCTGATGGTTGGGCTTTGTGCTTCTGAATTGACCCTTGGGCAAGATTATGTTCTCCTATCCAATGGAGAATCCCTTGATGGAAAAATCACAATATCTAATCCGTCTTACATAAAATTCAAGCCTGCTGCACAGGAGAAAATTCAAAAATTAGCAGCCGATCAAATTAACTATGTGCGGAACGGTTATGGATACTATTATTCAAAAAAAGTACTTACAATTAACACTTCACACTTCCTTCCACGTATGGTCCGCCAGTAATTTAACGGCTGCAACAAAACTCTTATACGGAATCTTCACCCCCCACTCTCTCGGGCCCACCATCGATACCAGATGGGTGCCATCTTCTTTTTCATAGAGATAGTACGTCTGCCCAATCACCGGATTGAAACTGAGCTTGGCATCGTAGATAATCATCGATAGTTCCTTTCGCTGCTGTATCTCTTTTGCCTGAATGGCCAACAACTCAATCTGCTGGCGGATTTGTGTGAGCTGCATGTTGGTTTGCTCTTCCATCGCCGTCAGCGCATGATGACGGATGATCCCCTCTTCATTCGGTTTAATGAGCGCCCCGGAGACTGAAGCGGAATACGGCAATACGCTCATTTGCCGGTGATAGATCTCCACGTTGGTTCGCGTGGTGCCATCCTGTTGAGAATGTTTTTGCGTAATCTTCAAATATCCTTTCGGTGTAATTTCATGGATTACCAGAAGCAGAAGCGTTTGGCCTCGATAAAAATAGGTCTCAAAGCAGATCGAATCAATAAAGGAAGCCTTTACTGTATCCGCAATTTCCGGATCGTCAAAGGATTGCTCCTCACCTGTGAGAGCCACCGTGTAACTTGTCGTAAATGCATGGTCCTCCAACGAGACCCAGTTCATACTGATCAGGAGCTGCTTCTTGCTTTCATCGATTTTGTAAATGCCAGATTTAGGGCGGTTACCCGATTCATAGGTCCCCTTTTCGGGGAAAAGTTGCCACGATCCCAAAAAATTATAAGCTTCAACCATCGTTTGTAAAAAAAAATAAAGGCCATCAAGAACTAGTCGATGGCCAATATATCTAATTCAAATGAAAATCAGATCAAACTGTTTTTAGTTGGATGCACTTCGATTATAATAACGCATTGCTTCAGGTAGTTCTGCTTTAAGATCCCTGATTCGCTTAGCGTCCGATGGGTGAGTGCGCAGGAACTCCGGGGTACCATCCCCCGCGCCCAACTTACTCATTCGTTCCCAAAAAATCGGTGCCTGGTTGGGGTCATAGCCGGCCATGGCCAGGAAGATCAAGCCCAAGTGATCTGCTTCAGATTCGTCTTGCCGGCTAAACTTTAACATGCCGATACTTGAACCTGCTCCAACCGCTTGGAACAGTAACTGCTGCCCTGCCGTGGGGTTCGATCCCATTAAAGCGCTGAGGCTGCCCATCCCAAGTTGAGCGAGCATCTGCTGACTCATCCGCTCCCTTCCATGATTGGCAATCGCATGGGCTATCTCATGACCCATCACAATAGCTACTCCGGTCTCGTCCTGACAAATCGGAAGGATTCCCGTATAAAACGCAACTTTGCCACCAGGCATACACCAGGCATTAACAGTTTTGGGGTTATCAATGAGATTAAACTCCCAGTTAAAGCCAGTCAGTTCGCTGGAAAGGTTTGAGCTTGCCATGTACTGCTCCACGGCATGCTGAATACGGGTGCCAACTTTCCTGATCATTTCCACCTTCTGTGCATCGTTAGAGAGTGGGCCTTTTTGAATCACAGCCTTGTACTCTTGTTCAGCCATAGGAATGATCTCGGCATTAGGAACTAAATCCAACTGCTTGCGGCCCGTAAGTGGTACGGTAGAACAACCGTAGCCGATGGTTAACCCCGCTAGAATGATGATAATCTTTCTCATGATATTTAGAATATGGCGTGAATGTAAAATTTAAGTTTTCAAAAAATCCTTTAAAAATACCCTCAAAATTGCTCTGGCACTCTATTTTGTTAATAACTTTACTAAAAATATCATGCCAAATAAAATAAACTATGAGGATTTTTGCCATCGGGCGTAACTACGCTGAACACATCAAAGAATTGAATAACGAACGGCCCGATGAGCCTGTGATTTTTACGAAGCCCGACACGGCCATTCTCCGCAATAACGCGCCCTTTTATTATCCCGATTTTTCCAAAGACATTCACCATGAGGTGGAACTGGTATTGAGAATTTCCAAGGAAGGAAAGAATATCGAGGAAAAATTTGCCGGTAAATACTACGATTCCATCGGAGTCGGCATTGACTTCACGGCACGTGATTTGCAACAGAAAGCCAAGGAGAAGGGCTTACCGTGGGACATCGCGAAAGGCTTTAACGGTGCTGCCCCTATTTCGGAAAAGTTTATCCCTGTAGAAAATTTCCAGGATTTGAAAAACATCAATTTCAAATTGGAAGTTGACGGACAGCTAAAGCAGCAAGGCAACACAAGTCTTATGCTTTTCAACTTTGAATATATTATTTCATACCTATCAAGATTTTTTACGCTGAAGACCGGGGATCTGATTTTTACTGGTACACCCAAGGGTGTAGGTCCTGTAACGAATGGGAATAAATTGTCCGCTTATATCGAAGATGAGAAGTTGTTGGAGTTTGACGTTAAGTAAGATTTGTTTTTTAGTAGCATTTCCTTGCTGCGTCCTTGCGCAATTCAACGAATCCGAAGCCCATACTCCAAAGGGTGCTGGCGTGGGTGGCTATCTCTTTCCCATCAATCCGGGGCAGACCAATTACCTGGCCGGCACGATGGGTGAATTGCGCAATACGCATTTTCATGGAGGCCTTGACATCAGGACCAATAACCAGATCGGAGTACCTGTAAGGGCAACGCAAGATGGCTACATTTCAAGAGCCAATATCAGCGCCTTCGGTTATGGCCTTTCCCTTTATGTAACACATCCTGATGGAAACGTTTCCGTCTATGGTCATCTGGACAAATACAAGAAAAAAATTGCCGGGTTCATGAGGCGTGAGCAATATCGTCGCAAAAGTTTTGAACTGGATATGTATTTCAAGCCAAATGAATTTCCGGTAGACAAGGGTGACACCATCGCCTTTTCAGGAAACACGGGGGCTTCATCAGGACCACATCTTCATTTTGAAATTCGAAATGGCAATTACGTACTGAACCCGCTCAAGTTTGGCTTCACAGAAATAAAAGACAACATTGCTCCCAACGCTCAAAAAATTGCCCTTCGCACACTCGACATTAATTCACGAATCAACGACCGGTTCGGCCGGTTTGAATTTTCATTGATTAAAAAATCTGCCAGTGAATACGTTTTTCCTGTGCCTATCCTGGCTCATGGACGTATTGGCGTAGAGCTGCTCGCCGATGACCGCATGAATGACACACGTGGCCGCTGCGGTATCAATTACATTGAAATGTATGCCGACAGTCAAATGGTTTTTTCCCAAACAATCGAAAAAGTTGATATGGAAGAATCACGCGGGATACAGGCATTGATGGATTACAAGACCCTTGAATTAAGGGGTAAGCGCTTCAATAAACTTTATATCGATCAGGGAAACCGACTCGACTTTTATACGTCACAAAATGAAGGAATTATTTCGGTCCAGGGCTCGGATCGCGCTGTCAGGATTGTTTTGAAAGATGAATTCGGAAATAAGAGTAACGCAAGTTTTCGGTTGAAAACCAATCCACTTACTCAGGATATGGTACTCCCCGCCAGACGGCCTCCCATTATCGAATCCGAATTATTGGAAAACCTGCTGATGGTCACCTCGGGAACATGCACGGATACAGATAAGCTGGTGGTCTATTCCAACGGAGCGATGACGGAAATGAGTTACACATACAAAGGCGCCAACCAACGGGTTTATCTGATTGACCTCAGAAAAGCGCTGCCTGATTCTATAAAAACCTGTGCCGGCAGCTTGGTGTACCATTTCAAAGATAGGGTACCCTCGGAAACGAAATATACATACTACAGCGATTGGGTGGACATTCACTTTCCTGAAAACTCACTTTATGACACGCTCTTTCTTGCAGTCAATCATTGGGTCGAGAAAGGCAGAGAGACATTTTCAATAGGCCAGCGAACCATACCACTTCACAAAGTTGTATTCATCTCCCTTAAACCAACGCTCGCTATTAATCCCAGTAAGAATCTGGCAGTTTACCGGAGAGAAGGCAATGGATTCGGTTATATTGGTGGCGAATGGAATAATGGAAAAGTACGGTTTCCTTCTCGGGAATTAGGTGAATTCACGTTTCTATACGACAGCCTTCCCCCCACGATTTCACGCGTGAGAGTTGATAGCTATTCAGCGCGGTTCCGCATCCGAGACGGACTCTCTGGCATTGCCTATTACGAAGCCAACGTAAATGGTCAGTGGCTGTTAATGGCATACGATTACAAATCCGGTATCTTGCAATCGGACCGTCTTGATCCAAAACAACCGTTGAAGGGCGACTTCGAACTTAAAGTGGTAGACCGGGCAGGCAATGAACGTATCTTCAAACAAAAAATCCTATAACAATGGCACTTACGGTCGGCACCAAAGCACCTGACTTCAAAACGACAGATCAGGATGGGAAGGAAGTTAGCCTCTCGGCACTAAAAGGAAAAAAGGTGGTATTGTATTTCTACCCACGGGATATGACGCCGGGTTGTACGGCCGAGGCTTGCAGCCTCCGGGATAATTACAAAGCGCTTCAAAAAGCTGGCTATGAAGTATTCGGCGTGAGTACGGACAATGAAAAGTCGCATAAGAAATTCATTGAGAAAGAAAAACTTCCCTTTCGTTTACTTGCTGATATAGACAAAACTGTCCACAACAAATATGGAACTTGGGTGGAGAAGTCCATGTATGGAAGAAAGTATATGGGCACGGCTCGTGTGACGTACATCATCAATGAACAGGGGGTGGTCGATGAGGTCATCGAAAAAGTTGACACCAAAAATCATGCAGGACAGATTTTAGGAGGAGGCATGCCTGCGGCTTCCAAAGTAGCTGCCAAAAAGATGATGAAAGCACCAAAGAAAGTCGTCAGGAAGGCCGACAAAGAGACGGCAACGAAAAACGCGAAGAAGAAAAAATAGACCCGGGGTTTATTTCCCTCAAGATCTCTTTTGTTTCTCCTTACTCATTTTTAGATTCCTTGCTAATCCCTAACAAGAATCATTTCCTTTTTTGTCTGACAGCTACTTTAGTTTGCGCAAGGCCTCCGAAAATGTTTTTTCAAAAGGAATTCCAGACTGATATTTGAAGTTTTGCTACCTTCCATTCAAAAATACTTCGATTATGGAAATGCTCGACAACTCCATTACCTGGTTTGAAATTCCGGTAACCGATTTTGATCGGGCCAAGAAATTCTATATGACCATCTATGATTATGAAATGCCGGAAACGATGGTTGGACCGGTACGGATGGGGTTTTTCCTGTACGAACAGAAAGAACACCACGTGGGTGGCGCCATCGTTGCAGGCACTGGGCGTGCTCCCGCTCAGGATGGAACGTTGCCGTATTTGAATGGTAGAGTGGACTTAACCATTGTCCTGAACTGCGTAGTGAAAGCCGGGGGTAAGGTAACTCAACCCAAGACATTCATCGGCGACAGCCTTGGATACGTTGCTCATTTTATTGACACGGAAGGAAATAAGATTGCGCTTCATTCGAGAAAATAATACGATGAAATTCTTAGCAGTCGCCATAATTCTCTTCTAACCCGAATTTTCTATTTATCAAAAGAAGAGAAAATAATTATTGCACTGGAAGATAATCAACTGATGTTCACTGGCAAAGGCCCGCGCAAACTTCCCCTGCTACTCCAAACCGAGAATTCATTTACTGTTGGAGAACGCGGGCGGATTGTATTCTTTTCAGGATGCTGATAAGAAATACAATACTGTCTATCTCCACTGGGAGGCGGTTGATTTCATTGGCATGAGATAACCTCGCTGCTCTTAAATTTTGGGACGTAACGAGGGCTTCTCGCCTGACTTATAGGTGAGCTGAATCTCCGTCACCTTGTACAGTCTTTTTCATTTGTGTTTTCCATAATCGTTTGAATTAATTATGGTGCACCCACATTAGGATGGAATTTGCGCAAGGAGGAACAGAATAAATGGGGTTCGTGCCTTCGCCGAAAATGGGCTTCGGCAGGCATCGCATACAGACTTTTTCTACATTTGCCGTTCATACCTAGCAAATGAAGATCAATAAGTACTTCGTAATCGATTTCGATAGCACCTTTACCAAAGTCGAGGCCTTTGATGTGTTGGCTGACATTTCGCTCAATGGTCATCCGGACAAAGCAAGTATCAAACGTCAGGTAGAAGAAATCACCAATCTTGGCATGAATGGGAGTATCTCCTTCCGCGAATCTCTGGAGAAGCGATTGGCACTCTTACATGCAGACAAAACCCACATTCCGGCATTGGTGAATCTATTAAAGTCAATGGTCTCGGAATCTTTTAAACGAAATAAGGATTTTTTCACAACCTATTCAGATAATATCTACATCATCTCTAACGGCTTTCGTGAATTTATAGAGCCCGTGGTTACTGAGTTTGGAATAAAAAAAGAGAACATCCTTGCCAATGAGTTCACTTTTGACAGTCATGGAAAGATCATCGGCTTTGATAAGGAGAATCCGTTGTCGATGAATCACGGTAAATCAGAACAACTCAAGCGACTCAATCTGCCGGGTGATGTTTACGTCATCGGAGACGGTTATACGGATTATGAGATCAAGCACTCCGGTCTGGCTAATAAATTCTATGCCTTCACTGAAAATGTAGAACGCGAAAATGTTTCCAGCAAAGCGGACCATGTCACACCAAGTCTGGATGAGTTTCTCTATTTAAACAAGCTGAATACTGCCATCTCCTACCCAAAAAACAGGATCAATGTTTTATTACTGGAAAATGTTCACCCGATAGCACTTGAAACGATGAGGGCGGAGGGATTTAATGTTGAAACCTATCCAGCAGGTCTCGCAGAAGCGGAACTATGCGAGAAAATCAAGAATGTATCCGTCCTTGGCATCCGTTCCAAGACACAAGTGACGGCCAAAGTTTTAGAAAATGCGAACCGGCTGATGGCGATCGGAGCTTTTTGTATCGGTACCAACCAGATTGATCTGAAGGCGGCAACCAAAAAAGGAATAGCGGTATTCAACGCGCCGTTCAGTAATACAAGGTCAGTGGTGGAACTTGCCATCGCCGAGATCATCATGCTGATGCGGAATATTCCAGATAAGTCGGCCAAAATGCACAAGGGGCAATGGGACAAATCGGCGAAAGGAAGTTTTGAAATCCGGGGCAAAAAGCTGGGCATTGTCGGCTATGGAAACATCGGTACACAGCTGTCTGTGCTGGCAGAAAATCTGGGAATGCAGGTGTATTACTATGATCGGGAGGAAAAACTTGCGCTGGGCAACGCTACCAAATGCAAGAGTCTAAAAGAATTGTTATCCATTGCCGATGTGATCACCCTTCATGTAGATGGCCGGGAGACTAATACGAACCTGATTGGTGTCGAACAGTTTGCACAGATGAAGAAGGGCGTCATTTTTCTGAATCTCAGCCGTGGCCATGTGGTGGATGTTAAGTCGTTGAGTGAAAACATTCGAAGCGGAAAAGTGGCAGGCTGCGCGATCGATGTCTATCCCTATGAGCCGATCAGCAATAATGAAGAATTTATTTCTGAGCTGCGCGGTCTTCCGAATACGATCCTTTCGCCCCACATTGGTGGAAGCACGGCCGAAGCGCAGGAAAACATTGGTAATTTTGTCCCGGACAAGATGATGGATTATATCAATACTGGCAGCACCAGCAACAGCGTCAATTTCCCCAACCTGACGTTACCCACACTGGAAAATGCACACCGGCTCATTCACATTCACAACAACGTACCCGGTATCCTTGCAAAGATTAATAAGGTGCTGGCGGATAACGGAATCAACATTTCCGGCCAGTATCTAAAGACCAATGAACATATCGGTTATGTGATCACCGATATTAATAAGGAATATAACAAGGAAGTAATAAAGGACTTGTGGGCTATTGAGAATACTATCAAGTTCCGGGTGCTGTATTGATTATTTTTTTCTGAATGCTTTGCCAAAACCTATTCCGCCGTATGGAAGAATTACTGAGTTTCCTTTCGATAAAAAAGCAGTGACATAAATCCTGAACTGAAATCCCTTTGATGAGATACTTCGATAGCCAATCATTGGGCCTACAAAATATTTTGGTGTAGAATAAGGTGTCCAGGACCAGTAATACTCATTTACAAAAGTGCCACCGATACCAGTCTCAAAAAATCGATGCTTTTGCCCAAAATTATAAGTGATGGCATGAGGAATGGTGAAGGCGGCATCAGAAATACTGTTAAAATACCACCCACCCACCCCAATTCTTGCATCATAAAAGCCATGGCGCGACCGTTTGAACATATAATCATACTGAGCGGAGATGCCTAACGCTCCAAGTCCGAAAATCTCTCCTGATAACGAATGTCGGTATGTAACCTCCTGAGCAACACAAGGAGTGTCAAATACTATTGCCAGAATGACAATAAATTTTCTCATAAAAAATCCCCCGGATCAGGAAGTGTTCCTGATCCTCAATATAGAGAAAATTTTAAACTGCTTGCCAAAGATCTGATGTGGGATTGACTCAAAAGTTTTAGCGAATTACCAATTTTGTGTGATGTAGTGCTCCGCTGGAAAAAATAGTTACGATGTAAACGCCCGGTGAGAAACCCCGAACATCAATCCTGAAAAGCTGCTTTTGGCCCTGCGAATCGGGCAAAGCACAACGATATACCTCAAGCCCCTGCATCGATGTAATTTTAAGTCCGGTTGCGATCGATTGGCCAGTAAGCTCAAATGTTACATCACCTCCATCGACAGGATTAGGGTACATCTTTATGCCACCGCCTTCAAAGGTAACCGTAACAATTTTTGAGAATTTCCGGGCACCGTCAAAATCAACTTGTCTCAGCCGGTAATACGAGACCCCAAAAATAGGTTGTGTATCAATCGCGGAATAGACGGATTCTTTTGTGGTTGTTCCTTTCCCTTTCACCGTTGTTACTTCCTTCCATAGCTCACCATCGGATGAGATTTCGACAACAAAGTAATCGTTGTTCAATTCGGTCGCCGTCGTCCATGAAAGTTTGACGTCCTCATTACTTGCATTAGCAGTAAACTTTGTCAACTCGACGGGAAGCGGAGTTGTTGCCAGGTTTGTACTTCCAATCGTGAAATAAAACCCTGTTCCTGCCACAAAGTCGAAATCAAAGTCAACGATGCCTGTCCCATTATTAAAAGTAGTCGGAGCGACATCCGTGGCCCCTGTTGCAAACACACCATCTGCGTCTACCAGCAATCGCGAATTGGCCCAATTATTAACTCCAGGAACTGTGGACAAGTCAAACCTTAGCTTGACAGAACCGACAGTGCCATTCTCTTGTGAAAACCAAACTCGCGCTAGACGACCCTTCATTACTACCGCGTTAACGGTTGTGCCAAAATCGTTCACCCCAGCACCCGAGAGTGCCAGGTTGTTGTGAGCCCATGAAAAAAAGGACCGATCAGCTGAAAAAGTATTTCCGTTTGATTGATTATCAGCAGCTATTGCCACATTTCCAATGGAAAGAACATTGCCTCCATTCACGCTGGCTGATTGCTTTTGATTAAACGATGAATTATCATCTCGCCCGATGACGGCGATGTCAGTCTTGTAAGTTGCGGCAGAAGCCGCATTCCAAAATAGTGTTCCGGTCGCTCCATTCCAATCAGATGCGTAATAATTCTGGGCTGAAGTTTGATCTAATGTAATACCGTATTTAGCGGCCAGGTAGCTGTGAACATTCTGAACCTGGGAAGTGGTAAATGCACCGTTATAAATTACTATTTCAGCAATCTCGCCATTGTAAAAATTAGCTCCGCTCAGGGATCCTAAATATAAGTCGCTGCTATTGCCGGTAAATGCTGACATGGTGTTGTCGCTCGCAAGAAGGACGCCATTCTTATAAATTTCCTGTCCCGCAGCCGATGTAGCAGGTACCGACGTGGTGCTGGCAGTAAAGCTCCAAACGTAGTTTGTATTGACAACACCCGTCCAGGCAGTTGATAGCCGCTGCGTACCTCCAGCGGAACCTGCATCCCAGTATAAATTATTATCTGACCAGGGAACATGAATATTAATTCTGCCTCCCGCTGATTGGGTCTCATAAAAAACTGAACTCGCTACCACAGTATTCGTTCTCAAGACTGCAAAAACATTAAAATTGGTGTACGTGGAGGCGCCCATAATTCCACCGGTAATCAAGAGTTGTTTCGACACGCCATCAAACTGAACAGCAGGATTGAAGTTTATCCGGCTGTTTAAAAAAGTGGGCCGATTGGCTACGGTTCCCTGATTAGCAGTAAAACCATTTACACTTTGGTCTGTCCAGGTCGAAACTGGACTTCCAGTTACTCCGGCATCAGCCTTTAGCCACAATCTCGTCGCGACAGGAGTGCCACCTGGAGAAGGAGCAGCAAGAGGACAGGTTACCTTATTCACAGAACCGATTGAAAAAAAACCTTGCGCTGCAGAAATATTAGCATAGGGCACTATGAAATCAACCACACCTCCTGTAGCAGGGAAACCCGCTGTTGGAGAAATAGTCAACTCTCCGGCAGAAGCGTTTCCAAACGTTGCATCGTCATCGATGAGTAGCCGGAGATCCGTATTCGCATTTGTTCCAACACCCGATGGGCCTCTGACCAAGGCCATATTCACTTCAACGATAGCATTTCCTGGCGGAGCGCCAATCTTCGCCGTGCTCCAATTCCTTTGAGACTTCACAACTATCGTCACTCCGTTATGTACAAACGAGGCGGCAGATATATTTGCGCTTGTCGTCAGCGCATTATTTCCCCACATCAAAAACTGACGATCAGTTCCAAATGCCGTGGGTGCGGCGAAATTTGTGTTAGCCGTTGTAATAATATCAACCGGGGAATTATTGCTGCTGATCGACTTTCGCTGATCCAAAACAGAATTATCATCTCTGCCGATACCAGCAATATCATTTTTATAGCCGTTGTAGGTTGCCCCATTCCAGATAACAGCACTATTGGACGCAACATAATTTTGGGGCGTGCTTTGGTCCAATGTTATGCCATACTTCAGAGCAAGGTAACTGTGGATCCGCGGGAGTTGTGCCGCAGTGATGACTCCATTGTAAACCACCAATTCAGCAATTTCTCCATTATAAAAACCAAACCCGTTTCCGATGCTCATACTACTATTGCTCCCTGTAAATGACGCCATCGAGGCGTCGCTTGCCAGGATCAATCCATTCTTATAAATCTCCTGTCCCTGAGCAGAAGTTGAAGGAATTGACGTGGTACTTGCAGTAAAACTCCACAGGTAGTTTGTATTGACGACACTTACCCATGGTGTGGATATTCGTTGTATTGCACTTGTTGATCCTGCATCCCAGTATAAGTTATTATCAGACCACGGGACATGAATATTCAGTCGCCCGGCAGCGGATTGGTCTTCCCTCAAAACAGAACTTGCCGCAATGGTATTCGTACGAAGGATAGCAAAGATGTTTACATTCGAAAATGTTGTTGCCGCTACAATTCCGCTGGCGATAACGAGCTGGTCATCCAAACCATCAAACTGAATGGCCGGGTTAAAATTCACCCGGTTGTTCAAAATAGCGGGTCTGAATCCAACCGTGGCCTGGGTTGCACTAAATCCATTAACACTTTGATCCGTCCAGGTCTGGACAGGACTGCCCGTTACGCCGGTATTGGCCTTCAACCACAAACGAAGGTTCGTATTAAAACCACCTGGCCCCTGGGCTCCCGCTATTGATATTCCTGCCGACCAAAGCAAGAGAATGTGAAAAACCTTCCTTCCTATAATAAAATTCATGAGTAATTCCCTAACGAATACAGCTGGATAGGCAATAGTAATCAGTCTCGGGCATAATAATAAAAAAAATCCACCGGACCAGGAGGAGTTTCTGAACCCCAATTACGACAAGTTTTGAGCTGCCCTCAACCGCAACCTTCCTCCGTTAACCTGCTTTTTGGGCGAGGTCCCGTCCCGATAGCTATCGGGAGCGAAATGAGGCCTGATTTTGTTTGACGGCTATCGCCCGGTATTGTTTTTACATGTTAGGTTCAGCAAACGTGTCCCAAATCCAAGTGGATTTCCGACTCAAACGTACGCAAATCTTCGTCTGACCCAAGTCTTGATTTCCTTCTATTTTTTTAGTACTTCGCGCTCGTCATAATCACATGATCAACTTTACTCCCGGCCCCTCGCAACTTTATTTCACGGTCCAGGACCACGTAAAAAAAGCTTTTCGCGATGGCATTCCGTCTCTCTCCCATCGCGGCAAACAATTTGAATCGATTTTTGCTGAAACGACAGAAGGACTTCGTAGCCTGTTAAACATTTCTTCCAATTATTTTATCGTTTTTGCAGGTTCTGCTTCCGAGATCTGGGAAAGAAGCATTCAAAATCTGGTAGAAGAAAAATCATTTCACCTCGTGAACGGCGCCTTTTCAAAACGTTTTTTTGAAATCGCCCAACAACTCAACAAACGACCAGACAAATCAGAAGTACGTGCGGGACAAAGTTTTGAAAAGATCCAGATCCCTACTGGCAGTGAGTTGATTGCACTTACACACAATGAAACAAGCACGGGGGTTTCGCTATCGATGCCGTTTATCCATTCAGTCCGGGACGAAAATCCGGGTAGTCTCGTTGTGGTGGACGCCGTGAGCTCACTCCCCTTTCCAGACTTCGACTATTCAAAAGTTGACGCTGTTTTTTTTTCTGTGCAGAAGGGCTTCGGGCTTCCTGCAGGTTTGGGTGTTTGGATAGTGAACGAACGATGCCTGGCCAAGTCAGAACAGCTCCTCTCGAAAGGATTGTCAATAGGAAGTTTTCATTCCTTGCCAACGCTTCACAGCCATGCTCTAAAAAATCAAACACCCGAAACACCGAATGTGCTTGGAATTTATTTGCTGGGTAAAGTAGTAAGTGACTTCCTGCGAAAAGGGAGCCACGCCATCCGAAAAGAAACAGAATATAAAGCCGCCATTTTGTATCAGGCTCTTGAAGCACATCCACTCATCAAGCCATTCGTTACCAATAAGAATGATCGCTCAAAAACGGTCATCGTTGCGGAATGCGGCGAAAGGACAGCAGCGTTATCAACGTATCTGCAAGCTGGCGGGTTTTTTCCAGGGGACGGCTATGGGGAATTTAAGAAGCGGCACCTCCGCTTTGCTAACTTCCCCGCCCACTCAAAAGAGCAGTTTGAATCCATGGTTGACGTGCTGGCAACTTTTCAATGAAGTTACTTTAAACAAGTATGGAGTATTATTGTCTAAAGACGTAGCCAGATTTTAGAAAATTTCCTTGGACGATAAAGAACTCCTAGCCAAAATCCGCAATCCGGAAACGAGGAACTACGGTTTCAATATGCTGGTGCGTTCGTACCAACAGAAGGTCTATGGCCTCGCCCGTAAAATGGTAATCGACCACGATGATGCAGATGATATCACCCAGGAAGTTTTTATTAAAGTTTATAAGTCAATCGACACGTTTCGCGAAGACTCACAACTCTTCACCTGGATATACCGGATTGCAACCAATGAATCGCTCACCTTTTTGAATAAGAAGAGAAGAAGGTTTTTCTTTTCTATGGAGGACATTGGCAACGAATTGGCAGTTAAAATTGATTCCCTTCCCACCATTAGCGGAGATGAAATTCAAAAGAAACTTCAGAAGGCCCTGCTAACGTTACCCGATAAACAGCGCCTGGTTTTTAACCTGAAATACTACGAAGAGATGCCGTACGCAGAAATGGCCACGGTAACAGGCACTTCCGAAGGGGCCCTGAAGGCCAGCTACCATCACGCGGTGAAGAAAATAGAGGAATTTTTAAAGAATGATTAAACTTTTAGGAACTTGACCAGTCGAAGGTACAGTAACAGTAAATGAAAAAATTAGACGAAATACCGAAGAAAAGTGTTTTTGAGGTTCCTGAAGGCTACTTTGACAGGCTACCAGGTATCATTCAGGCGCGGGTGGCACTGATAGCTATCGGGACAAAGCAGGAGCCTCAGTGGATTCTCTATTTTCGATTTGGCCTACGGTATGCGCTTCCGGTACTTGTTATAGGCGTAGCTTCTTTCTTTTTCCTAAATAATCCCCAGACGCTGTCCGCTGAAGAATTAATCGCATCCGTTGACTCTGCACACTTGGTTGCGTACCTGGAAGACAGCGATCTTAACTCCGATGATTTGCTGGAAATCGTTCCATTAGACCAGGAAGAAGCAGAATCTATTCACGGCCACTCGATCGATGAACTAAAGGTAAACGATGAAGATGTTGAATACTTGTCAAACGAATTTGGAACAGACTATTTCTGATGTGTTATGAAGCGATTTAAAAATAGTTGGATTACACTTCTACTGGCAATGACCTCTTGGGTCGCTGTTGCCCAGGAAGAAGATGCACCACCACAACAAACCATTGATCCGAAAGTCCGCGAAAAAGTGGAAGCTGCCAGGATTGCGCTCATCACCAACCGACTTGGATTATCACCCGGACAGGCCGAAAAATTTTGGCCAGTTTACAGGGAATTTGCACAGAAGCGGCAAGAGATACGCAAGGAATTTCGTCAGGTGCAACAAGGCGTAGAACGGAACAAGCCCGATCAGCAAAAACAAGAGGAACTTGTTAAGCTTGGCTTCCAGTTGAAACAGAATGAATTGAATCTTGAAAAAGACTATTCCGGCCGGATCATGAGCATTATAAGTGCCCAACAAATGTTAAATTTGCGAAAAGCCGAACAGGATTTTCGGCTATTGATTATCAACCAGCTGCAGCAGCGAAGGGCAATGCAACAACGTAAAGAAATCCTCAGAGACAAAAATCAACGCCTACGACAAAGGAAATGATTTGACATCGTTTGAAAAAAACACTGGCAATTCTTATCTCATTGCTGTCAGCGTGCCCCGCCATCTCACAAGCGCAGCACGCTGATTCTTTATTGATCAAAAAAGATTCGCTTGCACTTAATTCGCTATCCGAATTCTTCACCCACGAAGATTCCCTCGATATTTTTGACCTGATCGATAGTCTTTTAAAAATGGAACCGATGAAAGGAACTTCCATGATCGGGGCACGACTGGGCTATAATAGCAACATCATCTCGGACAACCGGACCCTTAACATCCGTCAATTCGGTCTGGCTCCGGGTGTTTCATACTACCACAAGTCGGGCCTCTACGCTGACTTTTCTGCCTACTGGAGCCAGGAGTACAAACCCAATTTCTATCTTAACATAGCCTCGGTCGGTTATCTGCATAGTATAACCAAGTGGTATTCAGTTCTGGGAGAATATAGTCACTATTTTTACAATCAACCCAAGGACAGTACGATATCCGTTCCGTACACGAACAATGTTGGCCTATCCAACTATTTCCAAGTCAGACGTGCTGTCTTTCGATTGGATTACTACTTCTATTTCGGTGACAAGGTTGCTCATCGGATCATGCCAAGCTTAGGCCTAAATCTGGTAAAACGAAAATGGAAGGGGTTGGACCGCATTTCATTTTATCCCACGTTTAACGTTCTATTTGGCACCGAGGAAATTGTCAACTATGAATTATATCCCGATTATCTGGCGCGCTATCTCTATAATCGAACGCATACACCACGTAAACCTCTTGTTTACGAGCGCAAGCAAACTGAGTTTGGGGTGATGAATTACTCCATCTCCACCCCCATCAGCATCACAAAAAAGGATTGGACATTTCTTGTCAGTTACACCTATAACATCCCTAAGCCCCTGCCAGGAGAAGATTTAAGCCTGCAAAGCAGTGGTTATGTTTCTTTTTCCATAACCCGATATTTCAGTTTTAAATCGTCCAAATAAGATTGCTTTGCTTACACGCAATGTTTTGATATTTTTCAGGATAGAAAACAGCCATGAAAAATAGTAAACTGCTCTTCCTCTTCTTCCTCCTGACAAACTATTTTTGCCACGCACAGGACTTCCGATGGCAGCAACGTGTGGAGTACACCATGAACATCAATCTGGATGTAAACTCACACCGGGTTGCCGGCACCCAAAGACTTGTCTACTACAACAATTCTCCCGATACCCTATCAAAAGTCTATTACCATGTGTACTTCAATGCATTTCAACCTGGCAGCATGATGGACGTGCGATCGCGCTCACTCAGCGACCCCGATCGCAGAGTGCTGGACCGGATTTCAAAACTCAATGACCAGGAGATTGGATTTCAACATATTCAATCTTTACAACAAGATGGAAAAGACGTGAAATATGGTATCAATGGAACGATCCTTGAAGTGGCCCTTGTCAAACCGATTTTGCCGCGTACCAAATCCGTATTCGAAATGAAGTTTGAATCTCAGGTACCGCTACAAATCAGGAGATCCGGCCGTGACAACAAGGAGGGCATTGCATATTCAATGACACAATGGTATCCGAAAATGGCGGAATACGACTTCCAGGGATGGCATGCATATCAATACGTTGCCCGGGAATTTCATGGCGTGTGGGGAGATTTTGATGTGAAAATCGTGATTGATCCGACGTTTGTTATCGCTGGTACAGGAAAGCTCCAGAACCCTGAAAAGATTGGCTTTGGCTATGAAAAACCGGGGGAGCAAGTCGTGCGGCCTTCGGGTAATCTCACGTGGCATTTCGTAGCCAAAGAAGTAATTGATTTTGCCTGGACGGCCGATCCTGATTATACCCATGACCGGGCGAGGGTACCGAATGGCCCCGAGCTCCACTTCTTCTATCAAAAAAATGAAAAGACTGTGGAGAACTGGAAGAAAATGGAGGACTATGCAGTGAAGACGTTTGATTATCTTAATACTCACTTCGGCAAGTATCCCTTTGACACCTATTCCATTATCCAGGGAGGAGATGGCGGCATGGAATACCCAATGTGCACCCTTATCCTCGGGGAAGGATCACTTGGCGGGGTCACCGGAACGATGGCACACGAGGTGGCACACAGCTGGTATCAGATGGCGCTGGCTTCAAATGAATCGCTCTACCCGTGGATGGACGAAGGTTTCGCTGACTTTGCGAGTAGTGAAACCATGTCGTCCAATACGAATCAGGAGAACCCGCATGCAGGCAGCTACACCAGTTATTTTTCGCTGGTTGCCAGCGGACTTCAAGAGCCCGCCAGCCAGGCTGCCGACCACTTTAATACAAACCGGGCGTACAGCACCGCGGCTTATTCCATGGGTGCCGTGTTCCTCAATCAATTGAAATATCTTATTGGCGAAGAAACCTTTTACAAGGGAATGATCCGGTATTACAACACGTGGAAGATGAAACATCCCGAACCGAACGATTTTATCCGGATCATGGAGAAAGTCTCAGGCCTTCAGCTTCATTGGTATTTGCGGTATTGGATTGGGACAACGAAAAGGATTGATTACGGAATTTCTTCCTTGATAGACAGCGAAGGAGCGACGTTCGTGACACTCGAACGGGTTGGAGAATTTCCAATGCCCATTGACCTGTTGGTGACCTACAGTGATGGTACGAAGGAGTTATTTTATGTTTCCATGAATGAACTTCTTGGCAACAAGCCTGTGGAGGATAAATCCATTCCTCGAACGGAGGCCACACCCTGGCCGTGGGTAAATCAAACCTATACCCTGAAGATTCAGAAACCAATTGCTTCCATCACCAACCTGGAGATCGACCCAAGTCAGCGTATGGCCGATATCAATCGCAAGAACAACAAGTGGAATATAGCCGAAAAGGCGGTTGAATATAAAAGTTCAACCCATTAACGTACTCCTAAAACCTACTTCACCACCTTGCCATTCTTATCAAAGACGATGCCCAGCACTTCGCCGGCAGCGTTCTTCGTCCTGACAGAAAGTTCCGCAGTATCCGGTGAGAAGATTAATTGCTCCGGCGATTGATCGAAGGAGTAGTTAACGCTCCACATCAATCCGTCAGCCCGATGAATCTTAGCGATTGTAGCCGGGAACTTATCTTTAATCTTAGCTTCAGAATAGAACATGATAAAATAAACCTGGGCCTTTTCATCCTGCGTACTCAATGATTTTGCGAAAGGAAGGTTGCGCTTTTTGAATACTGCGTGATCAACGGGAAAAGCACCCTTTGTATCTGACTTCCGTGAAGAAGAAATAAAATAAAAATATCCTTTCGCAAGCGAGTCAGCATATTGCAGGCCGGCTGTGAACTTTCCCCCTTCGACTATCATTGGCTTGAACCGGCTGGCGGGCAGCACCTCCATAAACAGCGGAATTGAGTCAGGTGCAATTACAAGCCATCGGAGCGATTCATTTTTTCTCTTCAGCTCACTTTCCTTGCGAGCCACTTCACGCATCGCAAACTCCTTCGTGCTTTTTATCTGGCTTTTCAACACAGCCGGTGTACCGTAGGCATTTGTTACAAAATGCTTATAATTTTCTGCCTCTTCATCCAGGTTGCGCCCGGCTAATAATCCTGAAAGGCTATCGACCTTCTTGACCAGGGCAAGTTCCCTTCTGACTGCCCTCAAATGCAAGTCAACATTGAGTGAATCTCTTAAAGAACGGTCTTCCACGATTTGGGAGCCATACTCCAGCTCAGAAACCTTCATCTCGAAAATTTTCAAAGGCATAGGCTGTGGGTCAACCTTGCGCAACGCGGGAAAGCTAAACCTGCTGAGGAGGCCTGGAATTTCCTCACGCACAGATACAGAATCCTTTTTTAATTTCTGCTGTATTTTGTTGATGTCCACATCCAGTGCTACCAATTGATCTTTCAGCGGATTTATTTCGTTTTCGATTGTCGCTGTACTACTCAGGGCCCAGCGTTTATAATCCCATAATCTCAAATCGTCTTTATAAAAATCGACCAGGGCAGTACCATCCTTTTTAAAGTCCTTGATTTCCTCCGGATCAAGGTCCTGGTTGTACCCGGTTTTTCCCAGCGCCTGTGATGTCGCTTTATAATCATTAAAATTCATATGACATGAATCATATAATTGTGCCATGCGTCCTAGATCAGAAATCAATTGATCGTCAGCTCTGAGGAAAAATTCCTTTTGACCTGAATAGGCCTTTTGTATCTTATCAAAAAGTATTTCCGTCCGTTTGTAGCAATTTTCGGCGGCTAGAAACTGAGCCTTTAGTGTAAGAATTTGAGTGCCTCTTTCTTTTAACCTCAATCTGTTTTCAAGGTCCAACTGGACGTCCGAGAACTTCACTCCAAATTTCCCTGTGCGCAAATCCCGCCGGTTGTACATCTGGTAATATTCATCATTCCGGCTTAGCTCCCTTTCCGTGATACCTTTACTGGCTTTATCATAGAAATAAACAGCTGAGTCAATCAGTGTGACAAGTTCCCTTGTTTGTTTCAGGTAATCGAGCTTCACGGACCTATCTTGATAAATCATACCCATAAAAAGATAGGCATTGGGATTATCCGTATTGACCCGGAGGTACTTCTTAAGAAAAGGCTCTGCATTTTCGAATTGCTTGGCATTCAGCAGCACAAAGAGGTCTTTGTATTTGACTTTTTGGCTGAAGCAGGGGGAACACAAAGTAATTAATAGAAAGGTGATCCAGCGTGCGCTACTATTCATTTTTGAATTCTAAATTGTAGCAAATTACTCAAATAAAAAGATTTGATGAATTACAAAGACCATACCAGAAAAATCATTTTTCAACTGTTTACCCTCCTTAAACCGCTTGCTTCAGCATTCGTACTTGTGGCCTTGTTGCAGCTAACGGGGCTGATGAGTTCAGTGTCCTACATCGCTCAGTGGACCTTGCTTGAAACCGGCCTGAAAGATGCCGGCAATGACCCACCGGCGAAGGAGGAAGATTTTGATTATCAATTCACTATCAAGGATTTATCAGGAAATAAAGTCCTTTTTGAACAATTTAAAGGCAAGGTTATATTTTTGAATCTGTGGGCTACCTGGTGTGGACCTTGTCGCGCAGAGATGGCTGGGATCCAAAATCTTTATACAAAAATAGACAAGGAGAAAATCACATTTATAATGCTTTCCCTTGATAAAGACAGCGACCAGGAGAAGGTCGTGGACTATCTTAAAAAAAAGAAATTCACGTTTCATGCCTATCTTCCTTCCGGCTATTTACCACAACAACTTCGGGTACCCGAGATACCCACTACCTTTGTGATCTCAAAGGAGGGAAAAATTGTGAAGAAAGAAGTCGGGTCTATGCGGTATGACACGTCCCAGTTTCAAAAGTTTTTGGAAACTTTGAGTCAATGACAATTTTTGCACAGTGTCTGTAAATTTTATTCGATCAAAAATGCTATTTAGTCTTCAGAATAAAGTAGCGGTAATCACCGGAGGTGGAAGTGGAATTGGCAAAGCCATCGCTGAATGTTTTGCTGCGCAAGGTGCTATCGTTTGCATAATCGACCTCCATGAAGTAGCGGCCAATGAAACCGCCAAGTCCATCCAGGCAAATGGCGGTAAGGCTTTTGGGTTTATGTGCAACGTCACAAACCAGCCAGAGGTAGTTACTTGCTTTGAAAAAATTATCCAACGTTTCAGTGCGCTTGATATTCTAGTAAACAGTGCAGGTCTCGCCAGCATATCAAAACTTGAAACAACTTCCGAAACTGATTTTGAAAAAATATTTCAGGTCAATGTGAAAGGAACGTATAACAGCATGTATGCAGCTATTCAACAAATGAAGAAGCAGCAACGAGGCGTGATCCTGAATATCGCTTCGATTGCAGCCACCGTTGGACTCGCGGATCGATTTGCCTACAGCATGAGTAAAGGAGCAGTCGTCAGTATGACCCTTTCTGTTGCGAAAGATTATATCCAGGAAGGTATTCGGTGCAACAGCCTCTCCCCGGCCCGTGTCCACACGCCGTTTGTCGATGGATTCCTCAAAGCAAATTATCCGGGCAAAGAACATGAAATGTTTGAAAAATTATCGAAGGCTCAACCCATCGGTCGTATGGCAAAACCGGAAGAGATCGCTCACCTGGCCCTCTACGTTTGTTCCGACGAAGCATCGTTTGTTACAGGCTGTGATTATCCAATCGACGGCGGCTTTATCAAACTAAACAGCTAATGAAAATTATTCGCTTCGGTCAACCTGGGCACGAACGGCCAGGTATTATATTGAATGAAAAAATCAATGACATCTCTTCGTTTTCGCAAAATATCGATGAGGCTTTTTTCGAATCAGGCGGAATTGAGCAGTTACGGATATGGGTTGAGAAGAATAAAAATAATCTGCCAATAGTTACTGGTAATCAACGCTTGGGGGCCCCCTTCCAACGGCCTTCAAAAATAATCTGCATCGGTCTCAACTATGCCGACCATGCACGTGAAGCAAACATGGAATTGCCAAAAGAGCCTGTTTTATTTTTCAAATCCACATCTGCATTGAGCGGCCCTAATGATCCGCTTATTATTCCAAGAAATAGTACAAAGACGGATTGGGAGGTCGAGTTGGGCGTGGTTATCGGTAAAAAATCATCCTACATCTCAGAACAGGAAGCCGCTGACTCCATTGCAGGCTATTGCCTTCACAATGATTACAGTGAGCGTGAGTTTCAATTGGAGCGGAGCGGTCAATGGGTCAAAGGCAAAAGCTGTGACACCTTCGCTCCCATGGGGCCTTATCTGGTCACACCAGATGAAATCAGTGATGTGAATAACCTGAAGATGTGGCTAAAAGTGAACGGTAAAACGATGCAGAATAGCAACACGTACAACCTTGTCTTTAAAATTCATTTTATTGTTAGCTATATCAGCCAGTTTATGACACTGCTGCCCGGCGATGTGATTTCAACCGGAACACCGGCAGGCGTAGGGATGGGAATGAAACCACCGGTATACTTGAAGAAGGGTGACATTATTGAATTGGGCATTGAAGGCCTGGGCCAACAACGACAAGTAGCCATCTGATGACAGTTGACTCGCATCAGCATTTCTGGAACTATCAACCTCAGCGTGACACTTGGATCACGGAGGAGATGAACGTGATTCGTAAAGATTTTCTTCCAGACCACCTTTCACTGCTTCTGAAAGAAAATAAAATTGAAGGGTGCATTGCTGTTCAAGCTGATCAATCAGAAAAGGAAACTGATTTTCTAATCAGATGTGCGCGCAATCATTCTTTTGTAAAAGGGATTGTGGGCTGGACAGACCTTCAGTCCCCCGGCGTGCAGGCAAGGCTGGAGTACTACTATCAATTTCACGAAGTAAAAGGATTCCGGCATGTCGTGCAGTCGGAACCAGATGATTTTCTTCTGAGAGAAAGTTTTTGTAAGGGCATTGCCCTTCTGGAACAGTATGCTTTCACGTACGATATTCTCGTGTACCCACACCAACTTCCGGTGGCATTAACATTCGTTAAAAAATTTCCAAATCAGTTTTTTGTAATTGACCATTTAGCGAAGCCTCCTGTAAGACAGCAGCAACTGAAGCCCTGGAAACAACAGTTACAGCAAATTGCCATGCATGAAAATGTGTTCTGTAAAATTTCCGGCCTGGTCACGGAGGCTGATTGGAAAACCTGGAAACCCACGAATTTCAAACCTTACCTTGATACTGCCTTGGAGGCGTTCGGCCCAAAGCGACTAATGTACGGTTCAGATTGGCCAGTTTGCCTGCTGGCCGCCAGTTACCAGGAGCAATTACAAAACATCCGGCAATTTATAGACCCCTTGTCTCCAGCTGAAAAGAAGGCGATTATGGGTGAAAATGCGGTCAGATTTTATCACCTTTAATCGGATCAATTATTAGCGAATGGATCTGCATCTAAAGGATAAGGTGGTCATTGTTTCCGGTGGTGCCAATGGCATAGGAAAAGCCATTAGCATACAACTTATTGAAGAGAAGGCAATTCCAATACTATTCGATAAAGACGAAGCGGCCGGCAAGCGCTTTGTAAAACAATTTCCACGATCACATTTTATGGAGGTAGACCTGAACGATTCGTTTGCCTGCAGGAAGAGCGTTGAAAAAACCGAGAAAAAATTAGGGCGTATTGAAGGGCTAGTCAACAATGCAGGTTTTAATGACGCTATCGGTTTGGAAAAAGGAAGTCCGCAAAAATTCACGCAATCATTGAACAATAACACAGCGCATTATTATTCTCTTGCACACTATTGTCTGCCATTCCTCAAGCAATCGATGGGAAGCATCGTTAACATTGCTTCAAAGGTTGCGATCACGGGACAAGGAAACACGTCTGGTTATGCTGCAGCGAAAGGTGCTATCCTCAGTCTTACCCGGGAATGGGCGGTGGAACTCCTGCCTTCTTCTATCCGGGTCAACGCAGTGCTGCCGGCAGAAGTATGGACACCGCTTTATGAATCCTGGCTTAAATCATTTCCAGATCCAAAAGAAAAAAAACGACAGATTGAAAGCAGGATACCGTTGGGGAACAGAATGACGACAGCCGAAGAAATCGCCAACATGGTAGTATTTCTGCTATCCGATCGCTGCAGTCATGTCACCGGCCAATGGATGAGCGTTGATGGTGGGTATGTTCACCTGGACCGGGCCATTTAATTATCGCGAAATCATGCACATTGCACCCACGGAAACAACTACGCGCCCATCAGGATCAGCCGGTGAGTC
>JANXYC010000164.1 GCA_025350305.1 Cyclobacteriaceae bacterium
ATCGAAAGTTTTTGATCTGGTTTTTGATTGCCCTGTTAATTGGACTCCTTCCACTGTTTATCGCATAGTCCGCCGGATGCAGGGAATCGGTCAGTTGACAGGACACTAAATACCCCGGTTCGTATCGAATTTCTCCAGATAATCTGCCACGCGTCTCACAAAACTTCCGCCCAGAGCACCGTCAACAACGCGATGGTCATATGAATGGGAAAGGAACATTTTGTGCCGGATGGCGATTGCATCTCCAGCGGAAGTTTCAATCACAGCCGGTTTTTTCTGAATGGCACCGATGGCAAGAATTCCAACCTGTGGCTGCATGATGATGGGTGTGCCCATCACATTACCAAACGTACCTACATTTGAAATGGTATAGGTTCCGCCAGCGAGGTCATCAGGCTTAAGTTTATTTTCGCGTGCCCGTTTGACAAGATCATTCACAGCTTTGGCCAATCCACTCAAGTTATATTGATCAGCATTCCGGATCACGGGTACAATCAGGTTGCCTGTCGGTAGTGCCACGGCCATGCCAATGTTAATCTCTTTCTTCCGGATAATGCGATCACCATCCACCTGCACGTTGATCATGGGGTAATCCTTGATCGCCATAACAACGGCTTCCATAAAAATCGGTGTATAGGTGAGGCCATCTCCTTCGCGTTTCTGGAATTCATTTTTCACTTTGTTTCTCCAGGCAACAATGTTCGTAACATCGGCTTCAACAAATGACGTTACATGTGGAGCAATGCGTTTGGAGTCGACCATGCGCTCAGCAATCATTTTGCGCATGCGGTCCATTTGAATAATCTCATCACCTGCGCTGATGGATGCCGGTACAAGTGGAGCGGAGGAGATAGCGCTTCTGTAGGGTACTCCTTGTCCAGGCTTACGGTGCTGCACGTAGGAGAGGATATCTTTCTTTGTCACTCTCCCTGCGGCGCCACTGCCAGCGATGGCTTCAAGTTCGGCCACAGGAATTTTTTCCTCCTTCGCTATATTCTTTACCAGGGGCGAATAAAAGCGCGAAGCAGTTTTGAGGTCTGTAACAGGTGCATGACCTATGCCGTTCGTGCCCGGCTGTTGGGCCATGATAGGAACAGGTTTGGATGGATCTTTCGCCTTCTCTTTGCTAGGATCACTCTCGGTTACTGCAGTAATGTTGGGAGAAGGTGCTGAGGTTCCTACGCCAACTTCTGTTGTCAGAACGGCAACGACGGTTCCTACTTTCACGACCTCACCTTCTTTTGCAAGAATTTCTGTGAGCACACCGGCATGGGTGGAGGGCACTTCGGTATCCACTTTGTCGGTGGCAACTTCGAGTACGGACTCATCTTGTTGGATTTTGTCGCCTGGCTTTTTGAGCCATTTTAAAATCGTGGCCTCCATGATGCTTTCGCCCATCTTGGGCATGATCAGTTCTACCCGTGCCATGTATTCAATAGTTTGAAGTTGCTAAGGTAAGGAGAAATTTAGAAGCTCGGGGTTTTCCTTTCCCGCAGATATGCGCAGATTTTAATGCGATAAGAACCTTTGGTATTTGGGCTATCAGCGCGAATGCTGAACTCAGCCACGTGAAATTTCTTAATCCAAAATAAAATCACTGGATTGGGCATGCACTCCAAACGTTATGGCCACGCGGGGGGATTCGGCAGAATATTTATCTGTGGCGATGTTTGAATTTGCAACATTGAACAATTTTTTGTTATTTACTTAACAAAACATAAGGATATGGCAAAAGAATACCTGGGAGAGTTTGAAGAATTGATTTTGACGCTGGTTGCAGCGTTGCAGGCGGAAGCCTACGGGGCGGCTATTGCGGAGGAAATTGAGACCAAGTTGAAAAGAGATGTGAATCTCAGCGCGGTGCACGTGACGCTGTACCGACTGGAGGACAAAGGATACGTCAAGTCGGCCATGGGAGGCGGGACGAAGGAGCGGGGGGGGAGGAGAAAGAGGATATTCACGATCACGAGTGCAGGGATGGCGATGTTGCGGGCGATGAAGGAGACGAGGATAGACTTATGGAGGATGGTGCCGCAGTTGAAGATGTCTTAACAATGATTTAATGATGGTCTATGATTGACCAGAATGTCCATTAGATAATCAAATGAATCACAGTTTAGAAATCGAATCTAAAAATTCCTTTGGCGTGATGATCGGAATATTTTCAAATGGATGGAGGACCAAGAGGTCGGGATCACCGGTGATGATGCGGTCGGCTTTCCCGGAGAGGGCAAGTTCCAAATACATATCGTCTTTGGGATCACGACATAATTTTACGTGTTCAGTGATTTCTACCGTGGTGGAAAGAGACTTGATCTCTTCAAGAAATGATTGTCTGACTTCTTTTGAGACGTATCGGTCAAATTTTTTCCGCATCATAACTTCTATTAACTCCGCTAGTACTGGGTTGGATATTAACAAAGTTGAGGAAATTGATTTTACTCTTAGTAAAGCTACTCCAGGAAGAGAAGTATCGAATAATAAAGCACTTATTAAAACATTGCAATCAAAAATCAGACGCATTTATTCGTCTTTAAGCAATTCTTCCAGGATTTCGGGAGTCAAACCATTTTTTCTCGCCTGCTCGCTAGCCTCTTCCATGATCTCCTCCAGACTCCTTCGGTTAGAAATGAGGCGATTTAATGTTTCAGCTATGGCATTTTTCTCTTTGGGTGACATTCTTGCTATTTTTTCTGCCACCGGATCACTGACTTCTAAGGTAATTGTTTTCATAACTCTCAATTTTCGATGAACAAATATAATGAAATGGAAAATAGCCAATAAATTGAACGCCAGGGAAAAACAGACTATTTCAATAATGGCTCTTCGCTTCCTCAAATGGTTCTGCCCCGATCATTTGTATGAAGAGATTGAAGGAGACCTGATTCAGAAGTTTTACGGGGATGTAAGAGCAGTTGGTGAAGCCAGAGCGAAGAGGAGATTAGTGTGGAATGTGATACGTTTTTTCAGGCCGGGGAT
>JANXYC010000219.1 GCA_025350305.1 Cyclobacteriaceae bacterium
CTTCAATCAGGCATTTGATAGCAGCTTTGATACAAGAGCTATTATATTCCTGATAATCCATCATTTTAGCAACCTCGTCCGAAATCCTGTTTCGGTTGCTCTGTAAGCGTCCGGTGAACCACATGTTCTTTTTCTCCTGAAAAATCTTAGCAAGGATTCGCGGGAGTCCAGTTGTTGGGGAGGAGTTGTTCCAGTTTATTAACGGAATGAGCGGGGATACGGAGGAGAATATCCCGTAGCCATTCAAAGGGGTTGACATTATTGATTTTGCAAGTGCCCAGGAAGGAATAGAGCATCGCCGCTCTCCGCGCCCCGTCGTGAGATCCGGCAAACAGATAGTTTTTTCTTCCGATAGCCACCGGCCTGATGGCATTCTCCACCAGGTTGTTATCAATCTGTAAGCGTGCATCTGTGGTGTAAAGGCTAAGTTTATCCCAGCGTTTCAGGGAGTAGCCGATGGCCTTTCCAATGGTACTCTCCGGAAGTACTTGCGGGTAGATATCCATCATCCATGCCTTGATATTTTCCAAAACCGGAACTGACTGCTCTTGCCTGAGGGCATGGAGTTCTTCCGGAGATAAAGATTTATCTCTTCCCAATTGTTCGACCGCATAAAGCTTTTGCATTTCCGTCAACACATGCTCAGCTCGTTGCCTATCGTTATCCAATGCCTGATCAAACATGCGGCGCGCATGTGCCATGCAGTGCATCAACGTGATGCCGGTTCGCTTATCAAAATCTTCGTAAACGGCATACCCATCGGTTTGCAAGTAGCCTCCAAAATTACGGAGGCATTCTTTGGGCCCCTCCCGGCCCCGGCCTTCCCGGTAGTCAAACAATACTAACCGGTTAACCGGTGCATGATACACCCAATGAAAACCCCGGTGAGTGGCGCCCTTTTTGTCTTTGTCCAGCACCTTGATGGGTGTTTCATCGGCTTGCAGGTAATTACTATTCAATACCAGCTTCCGGTGAACTTCATAAAGCGGTTCAAGCAAGTGGCAGGTGCCGCTGATCCAATCGGCCAGCGTGGAGACTGGCAACTTCATTCCTTCCCGTTCAAAGCGATGTGCCTGGCGATAGATCGGTAGATGATCAACATATTTGTCAATCACAATTTGTGCTAAAAGACCAGGACCAGCTATGCCCTTATCGATAGGACGTACTGGCAATTCCCCGATCACGATCTCTCCCGTTAAGGGATTTACATATTTGGGACGCAAGTACTGACGAACAAACAATTTTCCGGGAATGCGTTCCAGTTCTTCGGTGATCTCTTTTCCGATCTGTTTCCATCCCGTGACATCCACTTGGGGTTCAATGATGTGTTCCTCACGGGGAAGGCCGGCGGGCAAAGCCATTCGTCCGGTCTGTATTTTTCCTGTATCCGGCTTACTTTCCTTTTAGCGCTGATACTGAATATTCTGGAGTAGAACAGGTCCTGATTGCTCTTTCTGTTGTAGGGGTATGCCTAAGGCAAGTTGATCGGGAGATACTGTGGGAATGAATCGCTCGTGCTTAGAGCCAAAGATTAATCGCTTGAGCTGAGCCAACTCATCTCTGAGCTGCACGTTTTGAATAAATAAATCTTCGTAAGTGGGTTTGTTTTTTGCTTCAGCAATCACGTGATGCAAAGATAAAATACATCACCGTAATCACACACTAACTGCTTGACTATTCACTGATTTATTTTCTGAAAAATGAAAGCGTTTTCTCCTTCGAACCGATCCCAGACAGATGCCTTGAAGAATCAACATTATCTCATCACTGCGAAGTTCTACCGATGTAGTTTGTCCATCAAGGGCAGGAAGTTCATAGGTGCCGCGCTCCAGGCGTTTGTAGTAAATCGAAAATCCATCCCGCTCCCAGAGCAGCAACTTAACCTGGTTGCGGCGACCATTGAAGAAAATGAAAATATCTCCGCTCAGGGGATCTCCCTTCAATCCATCCCGAACCACCCCGCTCAGTCCATCGACTCCTTTACGCATATCGGTTTTGTCTCGACACAGAAAATACCGGTTCGAAGATGAAAGTGATAGCATTCCTTAGGAAAGCAGCGTCCGTAAAAAGGAAGCGTCAATGGATTGGTAGAAATTTACCCGTCGGCCATCGGGAAAGATCAGTTCTGCCAGGGGAGAACCGGACTGCATGGACTTAATATGAACCGGAACAAACGCAGGTGAAGTACTGATAGCTTCCTGCCCACGATATTTCTTGTACCAATAATGGAAAACACTGTAGGCCAGATTCTCTGCTTTACAAAAATCCTGCTGGCTCTGGCCACTATTTTTCCAGGATTCGATCTTTAAAAACATTGCTTGTTGTTTCTCGGATTTTGTTGTCATAGGCTTATGGTTTATCTTTTGACAACAAAACTATCTTAACCTGGGGGTCGGGGAAAGATGTACTTCATCGGATGCTTACGCTGGGTTTTGGGTCTTGGCTGTTCGCAGTTTAAGGTATGGTCTAACTTCGAAGGTGCTGACCATTAAC
>JANXYC010000222.1 GCA_025350305.1 Cyclobacteriaceae bacterium
GGGAAACGCAGCTACCAACCTGTAGCAATATTGTGCACCTGCCACCAGACCAATTCCTCCATTTGTATCGGTGTACTTCGTCTGCGAAATCGGAACTTCCGCAATTTTAGTATATCCAAGAAATCCCGGCATACCGGTAACGCACTGTGGCGGGGTAAATGCATAACGATCTACCCTTCGCCAGACCTGCATGACTTGTGCATTGTTACAGGGATAGGGCTTCCATTCAACAACTGCTTTTCGGGTGGGTACTACTTTTATATCCTTAAACTTCGGCGCAGGGCCAACCACCCGAATGTTCCACGTCTTAAACTGAACAAGCTTCGCACCTTTGGATGGACCGGGGGCATCTGTAATTTTAAAAACTACCTGATAGGGCTGCTCCTTCACATGGGCGCACGTCGTTTGCCACACAAATGACAGCTTTGCTAATTTTGATGGCCCCGTTGCCTGGTTCTTTTCTGGCGGTGGGGGGGCTACGGTGGCAGGGCTTGGAAATGGTGGAGCAATATTTTGATTTAGTATCTGCGAAAAAGCTTCGATCTTCACACTGTCGTTGTCAGGATCGGTCCCAAAAATATCAGCCGTCACTTTGGTTCCTGCGATCACACAAATGTCGGGTGGCACTTGAAGCTCGGGCCGCTTGTTACTACAGTCCTCCACGATGATCTGCATGTCGCGCACCACATAACCCTGATTGATCCAGATGCCCGCCACCTTACGCCATTCTTTAATGACGAAGGCAATGTTGTATTCTCCCGGAGCGCCCGGCGCATCCCAGATAATGGTACCGGTCACGGCGTTGATAGAAAAACCAGGAGGCCCGTTTCCATTTTCATTGGCCGTACCAAAATTTATGCTTACGCGATCATAAAACTCCTTGGCATTTGGATCACGGTAGTTGTTTACTGGAATTCCTTTGTCTCGTTTGGGAATGGTGAACTCATAGGAAAGGCTGTCACCGTCCGGGTCATAGGCTCCGGGGTTGTGATACCACGCAGCGCCTTTACAAGCCTTATCAATGGGTGGCACCAACAAACGCGGACTGTTATCGCAGCCAAGAAATGGATCAATGTTTACGGTCGATTCAAGATAAAATGGTGTTTCTACAGAATTAAACATATTAAGGATACCGGCATTCCGGTTATGTTCAAAATAGCTGATTACATACCGGCCAGGTCCTGAGTAGGTATGCGCGGTAGAATATGAAACTTTACCAATGTTGGGGCCAAGATCCGGTCGCAACGTATTTTCAATCGTGGGGGTTATCGATGGCTTGCTCCCATCACCCCAATCCAGTATCCCATCACCAAATCTTATCTGGGAACCGGTATTGGTGTAAACCGTGATGGTAATAATGAAGGTAAGACTGGTACAACTTTCCCGGGTTACTGTGATCTCGCCTGCCCGGAGGTGGGTGGCATTGACATAAAGGGAGGTCGTCAAAAGCAGCAGCCCTGTAAAAATAAAATGTCGAATGCGCATCCTCACCACGTTAATAACTCAAGAAAATCTTCAACGAGCTGGACAAAATTACAACAATCCGGGCCGTTCCACCGGAAGAACCAAAGAAGAATTTACCCGCTCTTCTATAAAAAACGATCATTCATCTCAAATATTGGAATAAACAAGAAGGGCTTTAAACTTCAAGGACAAAACCTTATCTAAACCCGTGAGCGCTCTTGATGAAGAAGATATCTATCCCCCAGTCTAAGGTAAGGCATTTGTTGGATCGAGGGTCCTTCGGGCTGGGTATATCACCTGCTCCCCAGGATATAACGCAGCTTTTTGACGAATCAGAAAAGACCCTTCTCCTTCAAACTATTGAGAAACCCACGATAGACCAGCGTGAGATACGCACGCGTAAGAACGATTCTTCCCGCAAGGAAATGATGAAGGCGCTTCTCGGCAAATCCAGGCAGAACCTGATGAAACTGAACAGCGCCTGGATAGACAAGTTGACCCGCGCGCCGTCGCTCCGGGAGCGAATGACTTTTTTTTGGCATGGTCATTTTGCATCCCGTACACTGATACCCTATTATGCCCAGCAGCAAAATAATACTATACGAACCTTTGCGCTCGACACATTCAGCGGATTGCTCATGGCCATTTCAAAAGACCCGGCCATGCTGCAGTTTCTAAACAATCAGCAAAACCGTAAGGATCATCCTAATGAAAACTTTGCACGCGAGGTGATGGAACTTTTTACACTCGGCCGCGGAAATTATACAGAGGAAGATGTGAAAGAAGCAGCGAGGGCTTTTACGGGATGGGGATTCAACGTACAGGGAGAATATCAATTCCGCCAACGGCAGCACGATTTCGGAATCAAAACTTTTCGGAGCAAAACAAAAAACTACACGGGGGAACAAATCATCGAAGCAATTCTGGAAGATAAAGCGACAGCACACTTCATCGCCGGTAAACTCTATCGCTACTTTGTTTCAGACCAAAATATTTCCTCCAAAACCATTGAAACGTGGGCTGATTCATTTTACAGATCAGGTTACAGCATCGAAAAATTAATGGATACAATTTTTCAATCAGACGAATTCAATAATACTATCAACATTGGTAACCGGATAAAGTCACCGGTTGAATTGCTGATCACACTGCGACGTCACACGGACGGGAACTTTGAAAATCCCCAGAGCCTGATCTTTCTGCAGCGAGCTCTTGGCCAAATGCTTTTCTACCCGCCCAATGTAAGTGGGTGGCCTGCGGGAAAAGCATGGATTGACAGCACGAGCCTCGCATTTCGAAGCTCATTGCCGATGCTGCTCTTTGGTGGGGCTGAAACTGATTTTGAAGCGAGCGACGATGGCGATGCAAACGGACTTGGAAAAGAAGGGGAAGGCAAGAGACGGCTGCATTGTAAAGCGGATTGGTTCATGCTTGCCAATCGTTTTACAAAAACGTCTCCAGCTGAGACAATTGATACAATAGAAGCCTTCTTATTGACGCGACCTACTACCAAGACCAACAGGGATTTTATTTCGCGTATGGCGGCAGGCGCTCCGAGTGATCAGGAATTCATAAAAAAAACATTTATCGGATTTATGTCACTACCGGACTATCAACTGTGTTAACTATGGAAAATCTAAAACGTAGGGGATTCATAAAAAAATCCTTGCTGGCTACATCAGGCGCATGGCTGGTGCCACAGTTTCTGAAGGCATTTGAGGAGAATGGTGATCTGCCATCTTCGGACAAAGTCCTGATCATTCTTCAGTTGTCGGGGGGAAACGATGGATTGAATACGATCGTCCCCTATCGCAACGACTTGTATTATCAATCACGACCAACGCTGGGGATTGCAAAGGAAAAAGTGATACGCATGTCTGATGAACTTGGATTCAACCCCGCGTTAACCAAATTTCAGGAACTTTATGACCAGGGGCTTTTGACGATAATAAACAATGTCGGATATCCCAATCCTGACCGTTCTCATTTTCGTTCGATGGATATCTGGCAAACAGCCAGCCAGTCAAATGAATATCTTACCACCGGTTGGATCGGGCGTTACCTGGATTCCAACTGCGAGGGATGCGGGTCGCATACTGCTGTGGAGATCGACGACTCTCTTAGCCTTGCGTTGCGCGGAGAACGGGTGAAGGGCATGGCCATCAAGGATCCGGCTAAACTATACAGGACCACCCAGTCACCGTTTTTCAAAAAGGTTTCAGAAGGTCATTCCGAAGAACCCACGCTTGACTATTTATACAAAACAATGGCAGAGACTGTTTCTAATGCCCAGTATATCTATGATAAATCGAAAGTTATCCGCTCTACGTTTGAGTATCCAAATACAGAGTTTGCAAAAAGACTTAAAACAATTTCAGAATTAATTCAATCAGGCATTAAGACAAAAATATATTACGCATCGCTTTCCGGATTCGACACACACGTGCGCCAGGCAGGACAACAAGAGCGGTTACTCACCAGCTACTCGGAAGCAGTCAGCGCACTGGTGAACGATCTGAAAGCCTCCGGAAATTTTGATCGTACACTGATCATGACGTTCTCCGAGTTTGGAAGGCGTGTGCAGGAGAATGCGAGTGGTGGCACAGATCACGGTACCGCCAATAATCTTTTCCTGGTAGGAGGAAAACTGAAGACAAAAGGCTTTTACAATCAGACACCTGATCTTCTCAAGCTGGATCAGGGAGACCTGATTTATGAAATCGATTTCCGACAGGTGTATGCGACATTGCTGAAGAATTGGCTTGGAGCCGATAGTGCTGGTATTTTGAATAGCACTCTGCCGATGCTGGGTTTCATTTAAGAATTCGCCTCTTCTACGAGTGTATCGCCGGATTGGACTCCATTCGTCGTTTGTCCTTACCTTGCCACCATGAGAGTCATTGGCGAAATCCCCCATCCGAGTTGTAAAATCACTTTGTTTCATTGGAACAACCGGTACCTCATTAAGCTCGAACAAGGTTCGTTTGAGCAAACGTTCAAGATTCAGGAATTCGATCTCACCTCGGAAGACGATATCAAACAAGTTGTCTCCGAAGCGTTCATCCAGGCTGCCCTCAAACGTTTTGAATCCATGGGCCAGTCGCTGAGCCAGGCCATGTCTGGAATTTGAATGTTCTCAAAGTTTATAACTTTGACCCCACTCTATTGGTATGGCGGAGATTTTAGTAGAAAAGAAGAACAAGAATATCGGGTACGAGCCCATTCTGGAAGGAATTCCCGATTGGCCGGTCTACCAGCTCAGCAAAAACAGGAAGGAATTCCTGGAAGAAGTAACGCAGAAGTCGATTGACCAAATCCGACTGCTGCGACCCTCGCGAAAACAACTTATCGACGAGCTGGAGGCCACCGCGTTTCGCGAACAAAACCGGTTGAAGCGTAACCGCTGGCGCGTAGACCCCAAAGATGAACCCCGCTTTTGGTCACGGATCAAGAATGAACTGGTTGAACTCAGCAGCAAGACGGCAGAGAACGGTGCTAAAAAGGAAGAAGACCTCCTGCATGAAATTGTTCAGCGATACGCCAACGAGATCGCCGGAAGTTTTAAACCCAGCTCATACAAATTTGCACGTGAGGTCATCAAATTTTGGTTTGGGCGGTTGCTAAATGGAGCACGCGTCAAAAAGTTCGGTGCGTACTTCCGCAACCAATACACCCTTCGCGACAAGATCCACATCGTAGGAAAAGTAAAAATGCTTCGCGCGCTGGCAAAGCAAGGCACGGTCGTGATGGTACCAACCCATTTCAGCAATCTCGATAGCATTTTGATTGGATGGGTGATTCACTCCCTTGGCTTGCCGGCATTCCTCTATGGAGCAGGATTGAATCTTTTTAACATAAAGATCTTTGCCTATTTCATGAACAGCCTTGGGGCGTATAAGGTAGACCGTAGAAAGAAAAATCTTCCATACCTGGAAACCCTCCGAATGTATTCCAACCTTGCCATCCAGAAAGGCGCGCACAGTCTTTTTTTTCCGGGTGGCACACGCTCCCGTTCCGGGCTCATCGAAAAGCAATTGAAGCTGGGGTTATTGAGCACCGCTGTCGAGGCGCAACGAAATCTATACCGGGAAAACGCAACTGGCGAACCAAGAAAAATATTTGTGATCCCCGTCACACTCAACTACCACTTTGTGCTGGAAGCGCCTGAACTCATCGAAGACTACCTGCAGGTAAAAGGTCAGGACCGGTACTTTGCCGAACAAGACAGCTACGGAAGTTTTCAGTTGATCAAATTCATGTTCAAGTTCTTTACGAAGGGTTCCAGCATCTCCGTTTCCATCGGGCCGGGACTTGACGTGATGGGCAACTACGTGGACGACAATGGCAACAGCCTGGATGCCAACGGCCAGCGCCTCAACCCCCGTGAGTATTTTATGACCAATGGCCAGGTGACCATAGACAAGCAGCGGGAAAATGAATACACGCGCATGTTGTCAGCAAAGGTTGTCAGCGAGTACCATCGCATCAATCGCGTATTCGCAAGCCATCTTGTAGCATTCGTTGCCTTTGAAATGTTACAGCGAAAATTTCCCAAGCTTGATCTTTTTGGTTTTCTACGTTTGCCGGAAGAAGACCTTGAAATTCCCTACGAAGAATTCAAAACGACCTTTAAGAAAATCAGAAAAGAAATCTATCACCTTAAAGAAAAAGGTAAGGTGTATCACGCCACCCATTTGAAAGGACAGACCGACATCGTGATCCGGCGTGGGCTTGACAACGTCGGAATTTTTCATCTCAAGCGTCCCTTGTTAAAAAATAAAAAAGGAAATATCGTTACCCAGGACCTCAACGTACTCTACTACTACCACAACCGCCTCGTGGGCTATGACCTTGAGAAGCTCATCTGACAAGCCAGTAGGAGTCATCGGGGCGGGCAACTTTGGGTCTGTCATCGCCAACATTTTAGCACGGAACAGAAAAGTTCTGCTCTACGCCCGTGATGAAGCTGTGATCAAACGAATTCTGGACAAGCGGGAAAACCGAGGCCACAAGATGAGCAAAAATGTGCTCCCAACAGGGGACATGGAGTACCTTGCCAACCAGTGCGATGTGATTTTCCCCATCGTGCCATCAGCCCATTTCCGGGATATGATGAGAAAACTATCACCGTATCTCCATCCGTATCACATCCTCATTCACGGCACGAAAGGCTTTGATATAAAATTACCCAAAGGCGAAACTATCGAGACAGTCAAAACACTCAACCGGCAACAGGTAAAAACCATGAGCGAAGTAATTCGCGAAGAGAGTGTCGTGGTGCGTGTAGGATGCCTGGCGGGCCCCAACCTTGCCAAAGAACTTTCACAACGCCAACCCGGCGCTACGGTTGTTGCGAGTCATTTTCAAGAGGTGATACAAACCGGCAAGCGACTATTGCGCAATGACCGCTTCCAGGTGTACGAGAACCATGATCTTGTGGGCGTCGAAATCGCCGGTGTGCTAAAAAATATTATTGCCATCGCTTCAGGAGCACTGAGCGGATTGGGCTACGGTGAAAACGCAAAAGGATTGCTTATCAGCCGTGGCGCGGTGGAAATGGTGTACCTCGGCCGCGTCCTGGGAGGTGATACGAGAACATTTCTCGGCGTGGCGGGTATTGGCGATCTTGTTACTACGTGCAACAGCCCCATGAGTCGCAACTTCACTGTCGGGTATCGGCTGGCAAAAGGTGAAAAATTAAAAAATATTCTTAAAGACATGGAAGAAGTAGCCGAAGGTGTGAACACAATCCGGATTGCAAAAAAATTCAGCGACTATTACAAAGTGCGACCATTAATAACGGATACGTTATACAAAGTTTTATTTGAAGGGATGACGGTGCAAGACGCGCTTGACTATCTCATGCGCTATCCATTAAACGTTGATATCAACTTACTGAGTACTACGTAGCTTGCGCGACAATATGACGATGTTAATTGTTGATTAACAATAGTTTACATCGAAGTTATGTCGCCTAAATAATGAGCGTAGTAGTATTACAAGTCTGACCCGTCAGGCTGAACCTGTCATAGCCTCAATCACTTTGCCATCGAGTGTCACATACTCTCCCATGGCGTCCGCAGTGAGACAAGCATGCACCGGTAATATTCCCAACACGTCCCCAATTTTGATTTTTTGAATTTCAGGGGCGGGTACGGCAAGTATGCCGTGCTCTTGCGAAAGCGATTTGACATAAACCGGTCGTGCCGGTTGCTCCCACCCTTGTGAAGTCAATTTTACCACTTCGCCAAAACAAATTGTTCCATCCTCCGTTTTCAAAAAATCTTTTGAGAAGTGAACACCGCCTCCGTGGACAATAACCTCATTCCTCTCCGGATAAATTGCCACAACCGGGCAGGCCATTGCAATGGCGATCTGCTCACTGGTGCAAGCGCCGATCACCCTTTGCATAAGATCGTAGAATACCAGGTTGCCGGGCCTCACCTCATCGATGCCACCAAAATCAGTTGCCACGCTGCACGTAGGCGTGTCCCCGACTGATAGCTCCAGTTTGGGAAATCTATTTCTATAGCGTTCTCCTATTGTTTTCATAAGCGCCACCGAATCCATGTGAATTTTTAAAATTTCTGATGAAGAGCGTGCGGCATAACTATGCCCGGCATGGCTAAGGAAACCTTTGAAGGTTAACAGTGGGTGGGTCGAAATGAACGAAACAATTTCGTCGATAGCCGGGTAATTTGTCGCATCCACGCCGGTTCGGTGATAGCCTGTATCTATTTCGATCTGGCAGTGGATTGACTGCGTCAATTTTTCGGTGAGTTTTTTCAGCGCATCCACCGAAACGATGCAAAGGTTAAGTTTGCAAACCTTCGCCAGCCGGTTGATTTCTTCCACTTCCAGGTAATTAAGGGGAAAAGCCACGGTGATATCATCCCAACCGTCCCTGGCAAAATAGGCAGCCATCTTGATGGAAGAAACGGTACAACTATTAATTCCCACTTCTCTGAACCACGCGCCCACCACATGCGACTGATGCGTCTTAAAATGTGGCCGCAATTTCACATGGGCCTTCCTTGCCTTTTCAGTAATATGCCGGATATTCTTTTTACACTTGACTTCATCGAGCAGTAAGGTGGGCCTGACAAGTTTCATACATGTTGAAATGAATCCCTGATTTTCGCAGCGATGCCGGCGAGTTCTTCACTGCTGAGCTTTAGCTTGGTGTTGGAGAAGTTTATGTCACTCATCGAATTCATGGGCACGAGATGAATATGGGCATGTGGTACTTCCATTCCCAGCACGGCTACGCCCACGCGTTTACAATCGATAGCCTTCCGTATTGCCTGGGCCACCTTTTTTGAAAAAATATGAAGCCCCGACAACGTCTCGTCATCCAGGTCAAAGACGTAATCAACTTCCTTCTTTGGAATGACCAACGTATGACCCCTGGCCAGGGGCAGGATGTCCAGGAAAGCGAGATAATTTTCGTCTTCGGCTACGATGTGGGCGGGAACCTCCCGGCGGATAATCCTGGTAAAGATGGAGGCCATCTTTACATTCCGATATTCACGATCTCAAATTCCAATTCTCCCGCCGGCGTTTTAATTTTAGCGACATCACCTTTCTTTTTTCCAAGCAATCCTTTACCGATCGGCGATTGAGTTGAAATCTTCCCCACTTTCAAATCAGCCTCCTCTTCCGACACCAGCATGTAGGTGACGGAGGTCCCGTTCTTTTTGTTCTTGATGGTGACCTTGGAAAGTATTGATACAGAGGACGTATCCAATTTACTTTCGTCGATCAAACGGGCGTTGGACATCAACTCTCCAAGTTGCGCAATCTTGGCTTCGAGATGCCCTTGCGCATCTTTCGCGGCATCATATTCTGCGTTCTCGCTCAAGTCACCTTTGTCGCGCGCTTCCGCAATCTGGTGTGCGATATCCGCACGGCCTTTTGTCTTCAGCGTGTTAAGCTCCTTCATTAACTTCTCCAAGCCCTCCTTTGTATAATAGGAAATACCCTTGCTCATAAACGACTACATTACATTATCTGATTTTCAAAAAAAGCCCGCCGATAATTTGTTCTTAAGGGTAAGGCAAAAAAGCAACAACGGCCTCGTTGCCGAAACCGTTGTTGCTAAGAACAAAGGTACGTCTTTTTACTACTTGTGCAAAAAGCTTTTAGGCCTCCACCAGCTCTGGCATCAGGTCTTTCACCTGATCCTGTAAATCATCGTCAAACTTTGCCAAATAAAGTGTTTTTGCTTTTGCCAGTTGCTCGATCGTCAACCCCTTTGCGCCACGGAAATCAGCCTTGTATAAGCTGGCATTTTCAAAATCAGCACCCATGAGATAACTGTTCTGCAGATTCGCTTCCATTAAATAGGCATTGGTGAAATTGGTTTTGATCAGGAATGCATTTTCAAATTGAGTTTTGATTAGAAACGCATCCTTAAAATTTGCACCACTGGCGTAGGCCCCTTTCAGGTTGGCCTGATTGAGATTGGCATTTTCAAAATTGGTTTGATTTAGGCGTGTATTCTCAAGATTCGTCTCCAGCAGGGAGGCACTGGATAAATTTGCTGAATTCAAGTTGGAACCTTTGAGGTTGATGTAACTCAAATGAGTGCGCGGTAGAAAGCAATTGACCAGGTTGATCTCAAAAATTTTATGCCTGTTAAGCCGTTTGATGTTTCCCACCATTCGGAAAGCTGCCTCGTCTGATTCAAGTAAACGAAAATCGTCAATCTCATCTTTATAGGTGCGGATGCGCTGGCGTG
>JANXYC010000269.1 GCA_025350305.1 Cyclobacteriaceae bacterium
CTTTATCCTCTGAGAATCCATGCTTAAGAAGTGTCCGGATAAGCTCGGCTTCCATTTCTGAAAATGAGAGTCTGAGAAAATCGGGTGGTGTTTTGGTTGACATGGATGGTGCCTTGGATTAATTAACTAAAATTAGCATTAGGGCATCTCTAAAAACATGCCTTTTTATGGCCTCAACCCGTCACCCTGTCCCGTCAGGAACCAAATATCTGTAGAAATTTAGAGACAGGTGTAGAGGGTGCCCCATATTAGTCTCCATCAGAGCATAATATTTGTCCCAACGGTCAAACTATGCATGCAAAATGTTTCTACAAATATTCCATCCCCGACGGGACTAATAAAGAATCTTTTCAACGGATTATATTACCAATTCTACCCCATCGTACTTTCTTCAATAACCCCGCCTCATGGTCCACCGAAAACCAGATAAACAACGCCTTGCCTACGATATGGTCTTCCGGTACGAAGCCCCAATAACGCGAGTCAAGCGAGTTGTGTCGGTTGTCGCCCATCATGAAATAATAATTTTGCTTGAAGGTGTAGCTTGTCAAGGACTTTCCATCAATCGATAGTTTGCCCTCCGCGATTTCTACATTTTCGTTTTGCTCGTACAGCCGGATCACTTCGCCATACGCGGACAATGTTGAATCATTCACGGTTATTGTCATTCCCTGCTGTGGGGTAATAAGTGTACCATAATTATCACCGGTCCATTTCGTAGAATGGATGGCTGGAAATATTCTTTCGTCAGGCGAAGAGTACGTGTTGATGTCTATTGTGATGGCAAGGATATACGGTACGGCCGTGACTTCTTCCTCTTGTTCCTTCGTGAGGAACATCCTGTACAGCGCGTGGTCATCCTCTGTCCGGCCTAAGAAATAGTAATCATCGCCATCCAAACCGAGTCCCCTAAGATTTCGCTTGTTGATTTCATCCCTGGACTTCACCAGGTAACTAAATTTCATGTCCGGTGGATTCGGCAGCGGCTCACCGTTCACCACCACCTGGCTGTTCCGGACTTCCAACCGGTCGCCAGCGATGGCCACGCACCGCTTGACATAATTATTCTTGAGGTCCACCGGGTAGTCGACGCCTTCGTTCAGACTTATCGGCGGCACGTTGAATACTACCACGTCCCCTCGCTTCACCTTGCTGAAACCCGGAAAACGGTACGTCGGCAATTGGATCCAAGATGAATAAGACGGAATGTTGGTTCCCCAGATCTTTTGATGTGTTAGCGGAATTTGCAACGGTGTCCGTGGTGTCTGGGGACCGTAATGTAGTTTGCTAACAAACAGAAAGTCACCTACGAGGAGTGTGTTCTCCATGGAAGGAGTAGGAATAACGAACGCCTGCACAGCGGACCACCGTATCAGTGTCGCGACCACTACAGCGAAGACGATGGAGTTGTACCATTCTCGCAAGAGCGAAACAGGTTTCTTTTCCTTTTGTTTTTTCCAGAATTTCCAGCTCATGGCAGCGGTGATTTAGTTTTGTGTTTTTAAAGGCTTTGGCAGAATAGTTAATTGATAAACAAGTGTACTGAAAACAGCGGGGTTGGGTTGCCTGTTTTTGGTGGTAAATACGCTTTCACGGATGAGCGGCAAGAAATGATTGTGATTTTGGATTGAAATCCCCAGTTCATGTTGATTACAAAACAATGCGTTTTCCTTCCTTCGCAGACTGGCGCGCCGCCTCCAGTATTTTAACAACCACGAGATTGTTGTTCAGCGAAGATAGATCGTTACCCGGTTGAATAGCTCCACGTAAAACGGCCGCCAGGTACGTTAGATTATTTTGAAAGACAGGAGACTTAATCATCAAATTATCATAGGTATCCTTTTTTCTCTCCTGCAAAATGTTGCCGTTCAGCGCATGTAAATAACCAGTCAAACCGAACACCTCAAGGTCTTTGATTCCAAACGGCCAATTCCACGATGCTTCAATGATGCCAGTGGCATTGGCGTACTCCAGCAGGATAGTAGCTTCATCGTCCACTTTTGGATAGAGGGCAGGTTTGATGTGACGCGTGATAGCGGTGACAGCAATGGGTACTTTTCCATCCATGAGCCAGGTCATCAGGTTCGCGCCATAGCAACCAAAGTCGGTCAGTGCACCACCTCCATTTTTCTCCGGGTCGGTGAGCCACGCCAGGAATTCCTTGCTGCAACCAATTTCCTTAGGTCCCTGGTGACCGTCATGCACCACCATCTTCCGGATATCACCGATACTATTCTCTTTCTTCACCTTGTCATAGAGCTGTTGATTGCTGGCGTACCAGGTTGTTTCATAATTCGTGAGTACGTGTATGTTGTATTGTCGGGCAAGATCACGGATGCGTTCTGCTTGCTTTACCGTGGTGGCCAGCGGCTTTTCCACCATAACGGAAATTCCTTTGGGTGCACACGTCTCAACCACCTCCAGGTGTTCCGCTATCGCGTTGTAGGCAAGTACAACATCCGGTTTCTTATGATCAAGCAGGGCGGTAATATTCTTGAAGAACAGTGAATCGGGCAGGTTGTATATTTTCTTATACCGTTCTACCAACTGCGCATCGGGTTCTGCGATGCCCAACAGGATCACTTCACCCTTTTTATATTGTTGCATGATGCTGTGAGCATGATCATGGCTAAGGCCGGCCACACCTACCTTCAGCAGTTGACCAGCAGCCGCAAAACTCCACAATAAAAGCATGGGCAGCAGCGTGAAAAAGATGCTGATCGTACAATTCAATCCGCTAGAGAAATTTTTTTTCATTTTTTTGTGAATTTATCAATAGAATAGGATTTTCCAATGTCCGGTTGCTGTCAATCGACCGCTAAAGGACAGTGTAGTTAGGTGAATTTCAAATTGGTCGTATCATCAACAATGAGTAGCTTTCACACGCTGTTGGAGACCTCCATGACAAATATTCGAATTGAGAAACCCGGTAATGGGGTTTTTGTTGTGAAATTCGTAGGTGTCAATCGCGCTGCTGCCGAAAAAGAATTGAAAGAGTTTATCGCTGGGCGGTCGTACACGCGTTATGTGGATCATTTCAATCCTAACAATCAGATTATCGAAATACACGTTGCTCCAGCATAGAAATAATTAACCTTTCCCAAAGAACTGTTAAGTGTCAGCTCTTTAAAAGATACGATGCCGTAAGTTTTCTCAGCGCTTCTATTTCATCTTTCTCCATCGCTACATTTTTCACTTTCAGCATTAATTCAAACAATACCTCTTCGCGATAACCCAGTATCGAGGCCACGCGGGCACAATATTTAATTTCATCCCGGTACAAGCGCTCGTCAATCTTCATCAACTGTACCAGCCGGAAAATGTAATCAAACTTTTGCTCGTTGGATAAATCTTTCGGTATCACCATGGGGTGCTCACTGGTAAACAGCGGTAATATCTCCGCAACCAGAAGGTGATTCGCCTGACCAATATTAATAATGTACTGCCGTTCTTTCTCGGCGACGACCCCATCGATGCGGGCGAGGTTAACCAGGAGCTTCAGTTGCTGGATGGATGGCATTTTGAATAGGTTTAACCAAAAGTCATAAAAATTCTTTCGGTAAAAAATTAAACTTCTTGTTTTACTTTACATAATGAATTTTCTAGCCCATTTATACCTCTCCGGGAGCAACTCAGATGTGATGCTGGGCAACTTCATTGGTGATTTTGTCAAAGGCCGGGATTTGACTTCAACTTTTGGTGCCGCTATCGCAAAAGGGATCCAGCTTCACCGCGCCATTGACGAATTCACGGACCACCATCCTGTTGTAAAACAAAGTAAAGACAGGCTACGCCCAATCTACCGGCATTACTCGGGGGTGATCGTGGATATCTTTTATGATCATTTTTTGGCGGCGAACTGGATCGTTTACTCACAGGAACCATTGGACCAGTACGCAGCTCGTGTTTATCAACTTGTACTGGAGCACCAATCCATTTTACCCGAGCGCGTGAATCAACTCCTTCCCAACATGATGCGTGGCAATTGGCTGGTAAACTACGCTCACGTAGACAGCATCCAACGCGTATTCACCGGAATGGCCAGGCGCGCCACTTTTGAATCTAAGATGGAACTGGCTACGGAAGATCTGCGTCGTCATTATAGCGAGTTTCAGGCTGACTTTGATGCGTTCTTTCCATCGTTAAAAGTCTATTCTAACCAGTGGCTGGAGTCGAATTCTGTAAAGTGATTACCACTTTAAGGTTAAGTAAAAGCAGTCGCTTACGCTTTCGCGTAAGTCTCGATCTGGACGGGTTGAATTTTTAAATTTACTTTAGCGGTCAAATTCTATGACTAACGACCCGGAACTTAACGGCAAGTACCTCGGCACGATCTCTTCCGATTTTGTAAAGGTAGCCGATACGCTGAAAGATGCCTCCTATCAAATCCGCAAGGCCGGCTTTGCCTACCCCATCTTTCCTACTTCTCAAGAAGATCAACCCATTGGACAACTGTTGATCAAAAAAACAGACTTTCCATTGGCCTGGAATTATTCTGCCTCGTTCCTGGATGAGTTTCTTCAGCGTGAGCTGGTCGCTAAAGAGAAGGAAGAAGATTTTAAAAACACCTATAAAGACCCGGATGAGTTTTGCTGTTTGTTTGTGATTGATAAGGCGTTTACGCGGTTTGTATTTATTCCTTACCCGGAGGATTAAAATGCAAAGAATATCAAACACCAAACTTCAAATGTCAAATAACAAGTAAGTCCTCACAATTTTGATATTTGTTATTTGGCGTTTGATATTTGAAATTTCCATTTTAATCTTCAATTAAGTATTGCTTATCTCTAGAAATGCACCCAGCCCTGGGCCTTCAGGGGAACGATATTGCCGTTCTTTGTAATCAAGACATTCTGTTGAGCATCAGGGTGAACGTACCCGATGAAATGAATATCGGCGTGGTTCTTGATCTTTTCAAAATCATCTTGCCGTATAGTAAAAAGCAGTTCATAATCCTCACCACCGTTGAGGGCACACGTGAAGGGATCCAATTTGAATTCAACAGCCGTGGTGTAGGCTTCTTCGTCAATTGGAATTTTATCTTCAAAAATCCGCATCCCTACTCCCGAGTTTTTGGAAAGATGTAAGAGTTCGGAAGCCAATCCATCGGATACATCAATCATGGCAGTGGGCCGTATGCCGAGGTCGGCGAGTTCATAAATAATGTCCATCCTCGCTTCTGGCTTTAACTGCCGGCTTACCGTGTATTCGTATTTATCCAATTCCGGTTGCATCTCCGGGTTGGCCTTGTACACGGCTTTCTCCCGCTCAAGAATCTGCAACCCGATGTAAGCTCCGCCCAGATCACCGGTGACACAAATAATGTCTTTGTCTTTCGCCCCGCTTCGATACACTTCATTTCCTTTCCGGGTCCGACCCAGGACACTAATCGAAATCACCAGACCGGAAGGTGAAGCGGTTGTATCACCACCGACTAAATCAACCTTATAATTTTCACACGCTGCATGAATACCCTTGTACAACGCATCCACGGCCTCTACCGAAAAGCGATTGCTGATACCCAGACCCACGACAATCTGTTCAGGTTTCCCATTCATCGCCGCGATGTCAGAAACATTCACTGCTACCGCTTTATAGCCCAGGTGTTGCAAAGGCATGTACGACAGGTCGAAGTGGATACCTTCCAGCAACATATCTGTGGAAAGTAACATGACATCATCGCCAGCATCAATAACGGCGGCATCATCGCCAATGCCTTTGAGCGAAGATACCTGGTGCAGCGAAAAATTATTCGCTATGCGGTTAATGAGGCCAAATTCTCCCAGCTGGGAAATTTCTGTTCTTTTTTCTTCCATAGTTCAAAAGTAAGCGGTAATCGGTGATCAGTAATCATGTCAATCACCGATTACTGATTACCAATTACCCTTTCTGTACACAGCTCAACCAGCACATGGTTAGTCGCCTTCGGATGGAGAAAGACAATCATTTTATTATCTGCGCCGGCTTTTGGCTCGGCGGAAAGTAAGTGAAACCCTTCACCGGAAAGTTCCTTCATTTTGTCTTCAATAGTATCCACCGCAAAAGCAAGGTGGTGAAGACCCTCTCCGCGATTTTCAATGAACTTGGCGATGGGCGAATCAGCGCGGGTAGCTTCCAGCAACTCAATCTTTATGCCGCCCACGTCAAAAAAAGAAGTGCGCACGCCCTCCTGTGGCACATCTTCAGTTTTGTATGGGAGTTTGCCCAAGAGTTTAGTGAAAAGACGGTTAGATTTGTCCAGATTTTTGACGGCAATGCCGATATGCTCTAATTTTTCCATGATGCTTGAATTGGTGGTTCTTTGTTATTTTTGTACAAGGGAAGAAACTTTTAAGGGATTCTCAAGGTTTTTGAAAGCAAATGGCAAAAGTAATGACTGAAACGGCCAGCGATGCACACGTGGAGGCTGCACGCGTACAGCAACAGATCAAGGACTACCTGGGTCTGCGCACGTCTGACCTTATTTTTGAGTACAGCATGCAGGACGGCAAGGTGAAGCTTGACCTGATCACGATCAATCCCCGCCATAACCAGTCATTTTTATTCCATTCCGAGCAAGGCGCGGACAAAGTGGATGCCCTTCGCAAGATGCTGGACTATGTGCAGAACTACAAAGAGAAAGAAAACTCCTATACGATACAGTGGGTGGCAAAAACGGCGCACGAACTTCACACCTCGTATTTCCGTGCCGGCAATATTTTAGAGGCACTGGAAAAATTATATTATGGCCGGGACCGGAACACAATTACCGTTTTTAGTGTTGTGTTGAATCCGATAAGTTAGCTTGCCAGCCGGAGCTTTAGACTCATGCGACATAGTTTCAGCGTCGGAGCGCGAAGGCTGGGGATGGGGAGTAGATATGAGATATAAGACACTAGACTTTAAGCATTAGGCAAAAAATTATCAAAAACATGATCAGTGTAACGGAAAAAGCAAAGGAGAGGATTATCGAGCTTCGCAAGCAGGAAGGCCGCGAACCTAACAATAACATACGTGTATCTGTGAAAGGTGGTGGTTGCTCCGGTTTGATGTATGATCTCAATTTTGATGACCAGATCAAACCCGTGGACCAGATTTTTGAAGACAAGGGAATAAAGATCCTCGTGGACAAAAAGAGCCTTCTGTACCTGTTGGGTACTACCCTTGATTTTTCCGATGGCCTCAATGGCAAGGGCTTTCAGTTTGTCAACCCCAATGCATCGCGCACGTGTGGATGTGGGGAGAGCTTTGCTGTTTAAAACTCCTGGGTTTATAATAAAAGACCGCCCGTACGTGGGTTACTCTTTTGTTTGAATCCGATCTTTCGCATAGGCTCCGAGCTGGGGTTGCGTAATTCCTTGAGGCATTCGGTGAGTATTTCAGTTTATTCAAGTGCGCATGACTTTCTATTAAGTCTTGCTTCTCCTTTTAATTTAGTTGGAACATGAAGTCCGCAGGGAAGCGTTTTATATTACGCTTTACCTGTTCGTTCAGTCTCTTGGTTGGCACTGCGTACTACTCGGCAATATCCACATCTATCATTACTTTTTTTCCTCTGACGATAAATATCTTACTGATTACTATTTCATCTGGGATGACTATGGTTGCTTTCTTTTTGGCCATATCAAATGGTTTTAAGAAGTGGTCGCATTTTGCGACCACCTCTTTGCAATATAAATTCCAATGATGCGGATTGTTTCAACGCAAAGGTGCCAAAGCGCAAGGTTTTCGGAGCATGTCAGTCTGAGCCTGTCGAAGATTGACACGGAGCATCCAATTCGATTGCTTACTTTCTTAAACTGTTGCGATACATTTCAACTCAATCGCAATCGGCGTCGGTAAAGCATTCACCTCCACTGTCGTGCGGCAGGGCTGGTTGTCCCTGAAGTATTCAGCATAGAGTTTGTTGAATACCGGAAAATTCTTCTTCATATCGATAAGAAATACAGTAACATCAACCAGATTTTCCCATCGTGAGCCAGAAGCTTCCAACACATAACGCACATTCTGAAAAACTGAATGGCATTGTTGTTCAATATCGTAAGCAATAATATTTCCTTTGTCATCCAGCGTCACTCCCGGAATTTCTTTCACACCTCGCAGGCGTGGTCCTACACCCGACAAAAAAAGAAGATTGCCCACACGCCTGGCATGTGGGTAGGGCCCAACGGGCTCAGGAGCTTTGTCTGAAGAAATTGAATCGCTCATCCGAACTTAAAAAGTTATGTCTTAATCAATTCCAAACACCAAACTTGCCCACAAACTTTGATAATCGGCTCCTTCTTTTTCGGAGGGAATCATTTTCACAGAACTCACCATCCACGGGCCTTTACTGCTGAGCGGAAATTTAATTGTGCCGTCATCCTCTGCATAGATATTCTGAAGAAAGATACGGTTGCCGGTATGACTCCACACTTTCACCAATGCATGAGACGCTGGCTTGCCTTCCCACAAGACACGGCATTCAAGATAATCCCCTGACTTCAATGTGTACGGATTTACTAACGGCACAATCTCATAGCGAAATCCCATCCGTTTTCGAAACGTTTCATCCGTTTTACTTCCTGCCTGCAACAGCAATTTGGCGAAACGCTTATAATACTCTTTGGCAGGCTTGTCTAATTGGTTAGCATTTGTTCGTGCATCCAGGATATTATCGAGGCCATCCTCCCTCAAGTAGGTATTGAACTTTTCGGCTTCCAATTCGATAAACGCCGCGTTGCTTTCCATCGCAAGGAGATGTGTGCCTTCCCGGTCAAATTTGTAGGTAAGATTTTTTCCCGCTGTTGGCTTCACCTCCTTTACAAGGTTTTTGACCATCGTGCCTGCATGCATTTCCACCCGCTCCACACGGTGCCGGTTCAAGTCCCAAAATTCCCCCGTAAAATTCTCACCCACCATGAAATCTACCCTCATCTCTTCACCAACCTTGAAACGGTAGGCTTTCGTCTGAAGCCAGAACTCGTGAGCTTGTGTGAGAGCGCTTGCCAGAATAACGATAAGGGTTATGAGTACTTTTCTTTTCATACGATGTTTACTTTCTAAGTAGGCAGTAGGCAATGTGAAAGGTTAAGTGGGATGATTACCAACTTACTTACTATAAACTTCAAATATATGCAGGTTGGATAAAAACGTTTAAATGCATCGTTGCCTACTGCCTTTGCCTACTGCCTGCCTACTTACTCATTATTTCCTCAATCTCCTCCGCTTCGATCGGAATATTCCTCGTCAAATCCAGAACTCCCTTCTTCCGGATCACGACATTATTCTCCAGACGCACGCCAAAGCCCTCCTCTTTAATATAGATACCAGGCTCGACGGTCCATACGGAATTCACTGCCATCCGGTCGTGCATGTTGCCCACATCATGTATGTCCAACCCAAGCATGTGCGACGTGCCGTGGTAAAAATAGTTACGGAATACTTCATGCCCTGGCTTTTGATTTTTGATGTCCTTCATGCTGATGAGTTTTAACTTCACCAGTTCCCGCTCCATGATTTTTTCAATTTCCTTTTGGTAATCGAAGTAGACGACTTGGGACCCCAGCAGGTTTATCGCTTCGCGATGAATGCGCAGCACGGCATTGTACACTTCTTTCTGTCGCTTACTGAACCGACCATTCACCGGGATCGTGCGCGTTAGGTCTGCATTGTAATTACCATACTCAGCACCGACATCCAGCAGCAGTAAGTCACCGGCTTTGCACTTCCGACTGTTTTCAATGTAATGAAGGACAACATTATTCTTTCCGGAAGCTATGATCGGCGAATAGGCATGGCCACGCGAACCATTTCTGATGAACTCGTGGATGTACTCTGCTTCTATTTCGTACTCTGCTACACCCGCCTTTACAAATTTCAACACACGACGAAAACCTTTTTCTGTTACGTCCACCGCTTTTTGAATCATCAACACCTCGTGCGGTTGTTTTACCGTGCGGAGCTTTGCCATGATTGGTGCCGCTCGCTCATAGTGATGCATTGGATATTTCGATTGACACCATTCTATAAACCGCGCATCACGGGTCTGGACAATTATTTCCGAACGATAATGCTCATTGGTATTTAGATAAACGTGCTCTGCTCCACCCATGGTCATCATGTGGTGAAACCATTTTTGAAAATCCGCTAACCACAATACAGTTTCTATTCCTGAATCAGCCCTCGCTTCTTCACGGGTAAGTTTATGGCCTTCCCATTTTTCAAGGTTTTCATTGGGCTCTCTAAGGAAAAGCACCTCACGGAACCGTTTGTCGGGGAACCCCGGACATATCACGAGCATGGTTTCCTCCTGATTCACACCCGTGAGATAAATCAAATCATTGTTTTGCCGGAAAGGCATTGTGCCATCGGCGGTCGTCGGCATTGTGTCGTTGGAATTAAAAACAGCGACCGCGCCGGGCTTCAAATCTTCAACCAGCCGGCGGCGGTTGGTAATAAAAAGTTCTTTATCAATTTTTTCGTATCGCATCTGTGGTAAATCAGGATTGAAAGTTAACATAACTCTTTTGACCTGAAAAAAATTCTTACATAAAATACGGGCTTCGAAAACTCTTAGCCCGTGTGCATTTCAAATTGTCGCACTGGACTCGGATAAATCCTCTCATAAGATTTATATTTACTCACCGACCGGCCTCCCCTCATGAAAAAACCCGTTTTTCTCCTTTTCATCACTCTTCGCATCCATGTAACGGCCCAGGATTCCTTACGGGTAGATACGAAATGGAGTTATGCCAATCCTTCCGGAAAAGTTGACAAGAATTAGCTCCAAATACTATGAAAACATTCCTAATCTCCATGCTCCTTGCCATTTCTGCATTCACTACGGAAGCACAATGGAAATACGTACCCACTCCTGAAAACTTGAAATCAAGGGAGTGGTTCCAGGACGCGCGTTTTGGGCTCTTCATTCATTGGGGCGTGTACAGTGTGCTGGGCGACGGTGAATGGGTGATGAATAACCAGCAAATTCCGGTCAAGACTTATGAAAAAATTCCTGCCTTCTTCAACCCTGCCCAGTTCGACCCTAAAGAATGGGTGCAACTGGTCAAGGATGCAGGGATGAAGTACATCGCCATTACCAGCAAGCACCACGATGGTTTTGCCATGTTTGACTCCAAAATTTCGGATTACACGATCGTCAAAAGGACGCCGTACGCGAAAGATGTTTTGAAAATGCTGGCCGATGAATGTAAGAAACAAGGGATTAAACTCTTCTTTTATCACTCGCAACTGGACTGGCATCACCCAGATTATTTCCCGCGAGGACGCACGGGCGGAAGCTGGACCGGCCGGGAAGAAAAGGGTGACATGAATACATACCTCGACTACATGGACACTCAGCTTTCAGAGTTACTTACCAACTATGGCGATGTTGGTGGCATCTGGTTCGACGGTATGTGGGACAAAAAAGATGCAGACTGGCGGTTGGAGAAGACTTATAAATTGATTCACCAGTTGCAACCTGCTGCGCTCGTGGGCAGCAACCACCATCTTGCTCCTTTTGAAGGCGAGGACTTTCAGATGTTTGAAAAAGACCTGCCTGGAAATAATACGACCGGCTTTTCAGGAGATCAAAAGGTGGGTGACCTGCCAAAAGAAACCTGTGAGACAATTAACGGTAGCTGGGGATTCAATTTGAAAGATGCAAATAACAAGAGCAGGAAAGAGTTGATTCAATACTTGATAAAGTCTGCAGGGTATGGCGCCAATTTTTTGTTAAATGTAGGGCCGATGCCGAATGGGAAAATTCAACCGGAACATGTTGAGCTGCTGAAACAAATGGGGGAATGGATGAAGGTCTACGGCGAAACCATCTACGGCACCCGGGGTGGACCGCTTAGTTCCCGCAATTGGGGCGTGACCACACAAAAAGAAAATAAAATTTATGTACACATTCTCAACTGGCAGGATGAGATGCTGACCATTCCCAAACTTGGTAAAAAGATAGTATCCGCAAAAATCTTTGCCGACAAAACGCCAGTGAAATTTCAGGAAAATGATTTCGGCCTGAGCCTTATCCTGCCCAGGTCAAAGATGAATGATGTGGATACGGTGGTTGAACTGGAAGTGAGGTAGAGACTTGCCTGAATATTTTTAAATTTTAATGTAAAATGTAAAACGCTAAATGTAGAATGTAAAAGTTTTTGACGATTCCACTTTTACATTTTACATTGAATATTTTACATTTTGCCTTCTGTCTTTTCCGGATTCACCGCGATTGGGCCCAACCAGCACCCAGCTCATTTACTCTCCCCTGCCGGGTCGTTCACATCATCGGTACCTACATAATTAAGAAGCACAAATGTCACTAGCATCCCGGAGAAGATCCCTTCCAGTGCCACGATAAAAGAAGAGATATAGGGATTGAGGTAATGACCCATTGGTTCATTGTCAATAATGGACTGCATCAATCCTGTATCCACCTGCATATAAATAAACATAAAGACGGCAAAGATTGCAGATCCCACTGTTCCGGTAGCCACACCGGTAATGAGACCACGGAAATAATTTAAATGGTCAGCATGCGAGCTTCTGAATTTCTTCAATGCATAGAAAACCCCCGTTGACTGGATCAATAAGTTGAGTACACGCAATTCGACGTGATGATGCAATCCGAGAATTCTCATGAAAACAAAAAATAAAATCATGCCCCCGGCTATTTTGATGCCGTAATTTTCGGGAATGCGGTTCGGATCACTGAATAAGGCCATGGGAGTAGTTAGTTTACGTGCGTCGAATTTTTGGATTTTTTCGCAGAAATGCAAACCCAATCCTCCTTAATCTTCATAACTTCTCTACCCAACCCTAAAACCAGCCTGATAAAAGCCCTTAAAATTGTTGGAATGATCATTCTGGCATAGTGGTCATCGGAGGAATGGTCACCCCGATCCGGGAGCCACCTACATGGTTGAAGGCCCATTCCCACAGAAAATGCGACGGCCATCTTCCCGTGATGAAAAGATGGCCGGTATTGCCTGGATTTTTGATCTGTATTCAGAAATTCATCACGCTGGGTTTGATTGGCCATTGCCTCCCAGGCATGATTGTTAAAAGCTTCATCGGACATCTTTACTTCACTCCGTTTGGAAGGATCGGCAGGCTGCCTGAGGGCACCCTCCAACAACAAGGAAGCAAATCACGATGCAATTCAAATTGTCCTGTCAAAGGGATGCCTGTGGTATAGTCCACACGTCAATTTGAAAAGACTTGCAGATCGCCATCACTCATTCTCCTCATGTTCCCGTGATGCAAAATTTCGTTCTTTCCATTTTTTCATTTCCTCCTCCCTGTTTTTCAATTCATCTTCGGTGGGCTTGTAATTGATCAACCTTCTTAAATCAGGCTGACCGGCATCAACCCAGGCGGTGTACCAAAGGTCGCCCGTCATTTTGATACTTGCCCGAAACCGACGCTCGACCATTCCTCCTAATTTCTCATGGTAACTTCTGGAGAAAGCAACGGAATAAACTTTTACTGTTTGTTTCCCTTTGGTTTCATAATTGAATTTGATAGATGACCCCGTCGATAAAATTTTTTCCACATTCAATACAGAATCGACCAGTGCATGAGAAGTGCGAACAGCCTCCCATGCCGCTTGATGCGGATCGGAGACATAGAACGCCTTTCCAACAAAAAAATCATATTTATCAAAGAACAACTCCGGCAAGCGCGACTCCCAAAAAGCATGGATTCCTTTTTGACCGGTCAGCTGGCCGTTGTAATTACGTGTCGTGTGGAGCGGCACGTGTGCATCTCCAACATAATGCCCTAATTCTGCGGAGCACCGCAAAATGCGTTCCGGATCGTTCAGCAAAAAAGACTCTTTTAATTGATTGAACATTCTTGCGATGTGCCAGGGAACAATGCCGTGCGCCTTCAGGGTGTCTTCACCAAATTTCTCCACCGCCTGATTCCAGTATTTTGGCAATTTGACCCATGCACTGTCTCCATATTCTTCCATGTCTATATAGTGGCGCGGCGCTTCCTCCGGCACAGCATACCGCCGGCGGTCCGGGTTGGTAGCAGTCTCTGAGAGGTACTCCATGTTTTTCTTGTAGAATCCAATCATTTCAGGCGGCAGGGTAAAAACGGCGAGCCGATTTATTTTCTGATGACCGAAGAAACCCCATGCTGAGCTTGTCACAAGGGCTGTACATAATATTGCTTTCAGAGTTGCCTTCATCGGACTATATTTCGTTTCACGAATTTATCATCATGAGAACCTTTATTTTTCTTCTTTTCCATTTTGTCCTGGAAACCGTACGAGCCTCGGATCCCTATCCCAGGAATGAATCCATCGATATTCGCCACTACCAATTCAAATTGGAGCTGAATGACTCGACCAACCACATCGCCGGTGAAGCGGCCATTGATATCCGATTCAAGAAATCCGTGACGGCATTCGAGCTTGATTTGGCTGGCGTCAATGCTGCGGGTCTGGGCATGCGCGTGACGGACGTGATGGTCGATCATCAGCCTGTCATATTTTCCCATCAAAACGACCGGCTCAAAATTCAGTTACCTGCTCCTACACAAGCCGGTGCAGAGAAGAAATTCGTTATTCGTTACTCGGGTATTCCGCAGGATGGATTGATCATCAGTAAAAATAAATTTGGAGAACGTACTTTTTTTGGAGACAACTGGCCTAACCGCGCGCATCATTGGCTGCCTACCATCGACCATCCATATGATAAAGCCACGTGCGAATTTATTGTCACAGCACCCGAACAGTATACTATTATCGGGACCGGCGAAAAGATGGAAGAAAGCGCGATTGAAAAGAACTTGAAAATCACTCACTGGAAAACTTCTGTACTACTGCCGACCAAGGTGATGGTGATCGGTGCTGCGCGCTTTGCGATTGAGTATGAGGGAGAAATAAATAAAGTACCCCTGCAAAGTTGGGTGTATCCGCAGAATCGTGCCGAAGGGTTTTTGGATTATTCCATTGCGGCCGGGCCGCTCGATTTCTTCAGCAAGAACATTGCACCGTATCCGTACGAAAAATTGGCCAACGTACAATCCACGACACGGTATGGCGGGATGGAAAATGCCGGCAATATTTTTTATTATGAGAATTCCGTGACGGGAAAGGGAAATATCGAGAGGTTGGTAGCCCATGAAATCGCGCACCAGTGGTTTGGCAATTCCGCCTCGGAAGCCGACTGGTATCACGTGTGGCTTAGCGAGGGCTTCGCTACTTACTTCTCGAATTTATATTTAGAAAATAAGTATGGCAGCAAGCGATTGATGACCGAAATGGAAACCGACCGGGAGAAGGTCATTGAATATTTCAAAAAAGATCCGACACCAATTGTTAATACATCCATAACGGATATAAATAAAGTTTTGAGTACAAACACGTATCAGAAAGCATCCTGGGTGCTGCACATGCTGCGACATGAAGTAGGCAACCAGAAATTTTGGGAAGGTACACGCGAGTACTACCGGCAATTCCAGTTAAGCAATGCGTTGACAGATGACTTTAGAAAAGTTATGGAGAACGCATCCGGAAAAGATCTGAAAGCCTTCTTTGACCAATGGATTTTTAAGGCCGGCCACCCGAAGCTGGAGGTGACGTGGCGTTATGATCTCAAACAGAAGCAAGTCAGGATGATCGTAGAGCAAAAGCAGGAACAACCCGCTGTGTTTCCCCTGGACGTGGGTCTCACAAATGCCAGCGGATTCACTATTGAAAAAATCAAAATTTCGACCCGAAAGCAGGAATTTCTTATTCCAAGTGCCCAAAAACCTGTTAGCCTTACCCTGGACCCCCATGTGTGGCTTCTATTTGAAGGTCAGGTAAACGAGGCTTCACGATGATTTTTGCAAATATGACGTTTCGTTCTACCTTTGCAATCCTTTTGAAAAACAACCATGGCAAACCATAAATCAGCCGAAAAACGCATACGGGCTAACGAAACGAAGCGGGTACGCAACCGCTATCAAAGCAAGACTACCCGCACACAGGTCAAGAAACTGGTGTCAACAACCAAGAAAGATGAAGCACAGGCCTTATTGAAGGAAGTGTCTTCCATGATTGATAAGTTGGCGAAAAAGAATATTATTCACTGGAAGAAAGCCGCCAATCAAAAATCAAAGCTGGCGAAGAAAGTCAACGCACTGGCGTAACATCTTAGAAAGACATTATTTTTCCCTTCTCTCTCAGTCAGACTGATGGAGGAGGGTTTTTTTGTATCCGCCGAAGCCTTGGAGTAGGTGGATTGCATTTCGCCGAAGAATTAATAATCCCATTTTCAGATCAAGCGATTTGTAACGCCTGCGATGGAAACCGGCTAGATTTGTTCTTTCTTATAAATCCCTTGAAAATCGACGAATCAAAACCGCTTACGATCAAACGGTGGCCGCCAGAAGACCGACCCCGGGAGAAATTGTCGTTGAAGGGAACTTCGGCGCTTTCTGATGCCGAACTCATCGCCATCCTGATCGGTTCAGGCACGGCCAATCTTAGTGCGGTGGATGTGTCGAAGAAGGCTTTGCAACATGCAGGCAACAATCTTCATGAACTTGCCAAGCTTTCAGTAAAAGACCTGATGAAAGTCAAAGGCATTGGTGAAGCCAAAGCCATTACCATTGTAGCAGCCCTGGAACTAGGCCGACGGCGGAAAGAAGCAGACACCAAAGAAAAGCCCCGGATAAGTTCATCGAAAGAGGCGTTTGATCAACTCGCCGGAGACCTCATGGACTTAACGCACGAGGAATTCTGGGTGTTGTTGCTAAACAGGGCGCACCGGGTAATAAAGAAGAAGCGTGTCAGTGAAGGCGGAGTAAGTGGCACGGTCGCTGACCCAAAGATCATTTTCAAAATGGCTCTTGAAGAACTCGCCAGTGGCATTATCGTGGCTCATAATCATCCCTCCGGCAATCTGAGCGCCAGCCAAAGTGATATCGACCTGACGAGGAAACTCAAAGAAGCCGGCAAATTCCTGGAAATACAATTACTCGACCATGTTATCATTTGTGGACAGAAGTATTTTAGTTTTGCAGATGAGGGAATGATGTGAAGGGGTGTTGGTAAAAAAATGGTTTTTTTAAATAGCTAAATGAAATTTTCAAGGATAATTATAGGTGTCATCCTGCTCGCCATGGCGGGGATAGGGTTTTACTCTTTGTCGTCAGGGTCAAACGACGAAGATTATACGTCAGCCGTCCTTGAAGAACGGAAGCAAAAAGATGACTTCATGAAAAGTTCGGAAGAATCTCCGTTCGGAGAGGATCGGAATTCTTTTACAGGTTTGAAATATTTTGAATCTGATGTCAAATACCGCGTCAGAGCGAAACTTCAGTCAATGGAATCCAAAAAAGTAGTGCTTTTGCCAACGAGTTCGGGAAATGAAAATCAGTATCTGGAATATGCCTGGGCGGAATTTGAATTGGATGACACAAAAAACAAGCTTCTCCTGCTGGAGGTGATGGCGATGGGTCCTACACGCGGAACGTTATTCTTAGCGTTCGCTGATGAAACCAGCACCAAAGAAACCTATGGTTCTGGAAGGTACCTCGAAGTAAAAAAAGTGCCCGGTGCCTCTACCGTTGAACTTGACTTTAACAAAGCCTATAATCCTTATTGCGCGTATGCAGAAAAATATGAATGTCCATTTCCTCCCAGGGAAAATATTTTAAAAGTTGCTATTCGGGCTGGCGAAAAAAATTATCATTGACTAAAGTTCAAAGTTCAAGGTTTCACCGCTATTAATTACTTTTACCCCCATGTACCTTTATCTGAAAGCGCTCCACATCATTTTTATTGTCACCTGGTTCAGCGGCCTGTTCTATATAGTGAGGTTATTCATTTATAATACGGAGGCGAACGAGAAACCCGAGATCGAAAAAAAAATACTTCAGACCCAATTCAACCTGATGATCAAAAGGCTTTGGCTTGGGATCACCTGGCCTTCTGCTCTTATTACGCTTATTCTGGGACCGTGGGTGCTCTATCTTTATGGAAGCATCGACACCTGGATGTGGATTAAATTATTGTTCGTGCTTGGGTTATATCTTTATCACTTTTCTCTTCAACGTATTTACAGCGAGCAGATGCGCGGTATTTTTCGCTTCTCCTCCGGTCAATTGCGAATATGGAATGAAGTAGC
>JANXYC010000008.1 GCA_025350305.1 Cyclobacteriaceae bacterium
CATTACCTCCATGAGTGCTACACCCGTATCAAAGCCAACATTTGATTTTACGGCGAAGGGAGCATATCCCGATGTATTTACGAATTATCAGACATTCTTAGCGCTGTCTCAGGCTTTTGAAGATACGGGTGTACGCGCCTATAAAGGAAGAGCTGGTGAGCTCATCGGTAACAAAATAGTATTAACCGCTGCTCTTCAGATCCATTCTGTAGAAGCAAGACATGCCGCCATGGTGCGCAGATTGCGTGCTGAAAAAGGATGGATTACAGGAAATACGGGCTCTCCGGCTGCTGTGTATGCTGGCGAAGATAATGTTACGCAGGGTGGAGTAAATGTTACTACCCTGGGGTATAACGCAACAATTGCCTCACAAGCATTTGATGAGCCATTGGCACCTGACAAAGTTCTGGCAATCGCAGGTTTGTTTATTGTATAAGGTTGAGGTTTGAAGATGGAACCCGGATGAACAGTCCGGGTTTTTTTATTGTCAATGGCTTAACCAAACTTGACAAATGAAACGATGCCCCGACCTTATTTATATTGAGTACATATTAAAACTATCTTTGGGTGTCTCTAAAAACTCCTCTCACCCTTCTCTCCCGATAGCTTACGGGATGGAGAAGGGTGACAGGTTGAAACCATAAAAGGAAGTGTTTTTAGAGATGCCCTTTATTTTCGATACGATAGAACCCAACGTTTGATGTATCATTCAAATAACCTATGAAATTGATAATTACTTTATTGATGTTGTTCCACGTATTGCTCAGCGATGAAGAGTCACCGCGCGCTGCAGAGCCCGTAAAAATGAAAGGTATTGTTGAGCGTCATAACCATTGGCGAAAGGAGGTTGGTATAGGACCTTTGAAATGGTCAGATAAGTTGGCGAAAGTGGCGCAAGGATGGGCCAATAAACAATCTAAGAAGGATTGCGGCTGCACCCATTCGCCGGATGAGAAGTATGGTGAAAATATTTACTGTTCGGAAGGGATAGACAGCGATCCAAAGGATGTAGTGGATGATTGGGCTAGTGAAAAGGAATACTACGATCCTGTCAAGGGGAGATGTAAAGGCGGTGAGTGTGGACACTACACTCAGATTGTCTGGCGAAAAACCACCGAGGTGGGATGCGGGATGGCAAAGTGTGGCAGCAAGGAAATATGGGTATGTAATTATAACCCTCCCGGAAATTACGTCAATCAAAAGCCGTATTAGTGGGGCTGTCAGGACTTTGAGCTCTGATAAAGCATTACGCTCCTTTGCGGACGCAAACAATTGAGTTCCCGGATTATACTGGTAAAACTCGTTTTCAGTCCTCCAATCCACGAAGAATTTCCCAATGGCAACGACCCCTACTAGCTGACGAAATCGAATTGTCCGGCGGTGAGGACATGTTTGTGCCCGATGAACTCGTCGCGACGCGCGGAGGAAGGGGAACTTCTTTATCAGCGAAATTGAATCAAAAAAGACAGTCCGACCGAACACCTGCGCCGCTTCATTTTTCGGGCAACAACCTGGATTTCCTGGGGCTGACCGGGGAGTAAGCGGATCATTTCAACAGGTTGCGAAAATCGCAGTTTCAGACTTGAATTAACTGCCCGGATTTCTCCGTTAACGATGCCGTTTTAATGCAGGCAGGCACGTGCGTCAATTCGCACATCCGCTAATAACTTTTTCATACCCTTTTCTGGGTTTGGCCAGTAGTCGGGTCTTAGTTGTGGAACTAAATACTCGGTTCTTAAAGCTTCTCTATTAATGTTTTTTTTTCCCCCGCGTTAATAGCGGCATAATTTTTTTGAAAGTAATCCATGAACTAAAATAAACTTTTAATATTATGGAAAAGCATAAAACTAAGACTTCCGCCACCACAAAGGGTCAAGGAAATTCCGACAGTCGCAAGCGTGAAAAGACTGCCGATGCTAAAAATGAGGTAAAGGCCAACAAGGCTCCCACCACACAGCCTGGCAAAGAAGAGGATCGCAACAGCAATGATCGGTCTGCAGCAAGTCGCACACAGCATCGAGTGACCAACACAGATGAACAGAAAAGAACAGTGAACGCGTCCGGCAATGACAACTCGGTCGAAGAAGAGGATGAACAATCCGAAAATGAAAACTCCAGGAAAGAACAAGAAGAAGATGAGGACGAATCGTCCACACAAAATTCAGTAGACAATCCGGGACAAAGAAAGTGATTCGGAGAATCAGGAAAGAGCAACCCAAAATGAGGTGAGGGATGATTTGGTTGAAGTAGAAACTCCCGTATCAGCGGGAGTTTCTTACCAGTTCCGGCCTGCGATTCTGGCAAGACGAACGAAGCAACCTAAAAGACACTAGTAGCTATGAATTCAGAAGAAACATATTTGAATTTCAAATTCGAGGACCTCAAACAACTGGTACGTGACAAAAACATGTTTATTGCTTCTAACTATACCAGAGAAAGGTTCAATCAATTGACCGCTATACAATATTTACGAAAAATTCATTTGCTTTTTACTTCCGGCCTGGGAAACAGTAACTAGATCTTCGACTTCGTTTTCTCCTGGGAATGATAAGTTTACCCTAGGGTGCGATTGTCTTCTTTTAGATTAGATTAGATTACAATTTCAGCCTTTACGCCGGTTTACTAACGCAGCATAACCTGGAGGCTTCCGGCACTAGATAGTCATGCTACTGTTTGGCCCACCCAATTTTGTAATGATAGCAATCAAGATGCCTCCGATAAGTACCAGCAAAACTACTTCTGAATTCATTTGCGGTATAAACAAATCACCGATGGAATGGTCGCGGAGCAAAATTATTCCCGCAAGCAGCAGGGTGAGAATACAGGTAATGGGGATAAATAACTTCTTCATACGTGGTATAGTTTCTAATACGATGAGCAAGTATCAAAAAACTGAGCCATCGTCCGTGCGCCTTCCTGATTTAGAAAGTTGGCGCAGAAAACATCAAAATTGGCCAAAAATCGTAGAAAATGCTCCACATCTTTTATCATGCTTTTCCATGGACAATCCTGGATTGGGGCAAAAGGGCCTTTCTAATTTGGAACGATTTTTTCAGGAAAATGATGGTGAAAAAGGGCCTGTAATGATCAAACCAGCACTGTCATGAAAAAGAAGGAAGATTTAACGGTCGTATTGAGTGAGCTTTTAAAGATCAACAATGATCGAATTGGCATCTATAGGAAAGCCGTCAAGGAAATAAATGAACATGATTTGAAAGTTGTTTTTCAACGTGCTATTGAAGAAAGCAGAAAGATTGAATCGGTCCTGGCACTGGAGATTTTTAAGCGCAACAGCTTACCCGATGTTGACGCCACTACAACAGGAGGGAAAATTTACCGGTTTTGGCTGGAGATAAAGGAATTTTTTACTGGAAAGAACTATAATTCCATAGTAGAGGCATGTGAATTTTTAGAATACTGCGTGCAAAAAGCCTACAAGCAAGCACTTCAACATGAGGACGTCTCTTTGGAGTTAAGCCAAATTCTTAATGATCAAACTATGGCGTTGCGCAAATCTCACAAAGGCCTAAAAACATATCCTGTTATCAAAACGTTGGAAACATTCCGGCTCAAAGGTACAAGGATGGCCGGGGCGTAAGAGCTCTTTGCCGATGACGCAGTGAAATATCGTGGGTATTGATTTAAATTGGGGTTTGACAAATCAATTCGAATGGCTAAATCAATTGTTGCCGTAAAAAGGGAAAATAAAAAACTGATTGAGCTGAATGAGGAATTAGAGAATTATTTTAGAAACACCATTATACCTCAGCTCTTTGTAGATGCTGATTTAGTACTTAGAAAATTCAGCCCTCCTGTCAATAGGCACTTCAAGTTCACTCCGGCTGACATTGGGAAGCCTATCCGGGAAATTCCAAATTTCATGCGGCTTTCTGGCGTGGTGGAACACATCCAGGAGGTGATTAAAACCAACCAGGATATTGAAAGGGAAATACAAACCGATGACCGGCGATGGTTCCAGATGAATACACTTCCGTATATTCTCAAAAAGCAAAACATCACGATCGGTGTTGTCATCACATTTATCGACATTACCGGCCGCATAAAAGATTTAAAGGACATTGAACGATTAAATGCGGATCATGAAACCTTTACCTATTCCGTATCCCATGACATCAGGGGACCGCTGACCAACATGATCTTGTTGGTCGACTTATTGAAATCTGTGTACAACTCCGATGATAAAGCGGAATTTAACCGCCTGATCCAAATGATGGGCAAATCAGCCCGGGAGATGAGAACCATGATCAATGAAATTACGGACATCTCCAGGATCGGCACCGATCTTACAGATCAGTCGGATCCAGTTAACATTGAAAATATTCTGGAGGACGTCAAGTTTACCCTGAAAGATAAAATCCATCAGACTCATGCAAAAATAACGACTAACATCCTTGTATCCGAGCTGACCTTTTCCCGTAAGAATTTACGAAGTATCCTGTATAACCTCCTCAGCAACGCAATAAAATTTACAACACCTGGCAAGATGCCCGAAATACATGTTAAAACGGAGGAATCAGGAGAATACACACTCCTCTCAGTAAAAGATAATGGTGTGGGAATTGAGGATGACCTGCAGCAAGAGATATTTTCAAAATTTACAAGGATGCGCCCGGAGGTGGAGGGTACGGGAGTCGGTCTCTATATCGTCAATAAGATGATCGGTAATCACGGTGGCAAAATTGAAGTGGAGAGTAAAGTGGAAATGGGAACAACATTTAACATATATCTCAAAAGCTAAGCGCTCATTCATCCGGGGACCCGGCAGTGGCAACCTATTTCATTTTTTTTCCTGTTCAAGGTTCTTTTTTTGGTTGATTAGCCTTGCGATAATTTGTAATGCAATCTGTTTCGGGGTCTCTGTATTATAAGCAGCAATGATTCAAAGCTGGGACAATATAACAGGGAATGGGAACCCGGATTGCCCGTTTATCTGCAAGTATCAAATTGGAACAGACCCAAAAGCCCTAAAAACGCAGGAAAACGGGGGCACGGTTTTTTTATTACGCTTCTTATTGAACTCAAAAAAAACAATAAAGAAAGGAAACGATGAAAATCCTCATGGTTGATGATGACTCGGATGACAGATTGCTGGCCTTGGTAGCATTTAAGGAACTCAATATGGCCCATTCGATAGATTTTGTGCTGGATGGAGAGGAATTAATGGAGTATTTGCATTCAAGAATTGAAACTAACAGTGAACTTCCTGATCTGGTCCTATTGGATTTAAACATGTCTAAAAAGGACGGCAGGGTCGCATTGAAAGAAATCAAGACTGACTCAAAACTAAAGCACCTTGAAATAATTATCTTTTCGACATCCACTTCGGAAAAAGATAAGAAATATTGCCTGGAGCTTGGAGCAAAAAAATACATTGTTAAGCCTCACGAATACAATGAACTGCTGAAAGTATTCAGCAACATTTGTGAAGAGTTGGTCGAGAAGCCTGGATGGCGTTACTCCACAAGGCATCTGGACCCCACAGTCAGGAGACAGGCTTAATTCTGCCAAAGCTAGTGCCCTTCAACTATTTGTTTATAAATAGTGGAAAGTTTTTCGAAACCCCTTTTATAAAGAATTGAGGTGTGGATCAAACCGACCAGCGCTGATTGCTTTGTAACCCATGCCTCGGAGAGATTGAATAAATGATGATAAAAATATGAAACACGAGAACAAAAATAAAAATGCTACTTCACTTAAATCCGCCGAAGAAAAAATCGATAATTTTCCGGGATATCCACTCTATGCTCCTGCCGAGGACATTATGAACAAAGATAAAAGGGTGGAAGCGGATTTGGAAGATCCGGGTTCCATCTCAAAGCTACCGGCCGTCTCTGCCACAGAAAGCCTTGACAAAATGGATTCTGAGGATGCGACGGAAGCGCCAGACCAGTTCGCCGTTACATCAGAAGATCTGGAAGCGCTAGGTGACAAAGACCTGAGTATGGATATGGGTGACGACGAAGAGTTAAAACATCGTACGGCACCGGTCGATTTTTCAGGTAATGATCTTGATGTTCCGGGCGCAGAATTGGACGATGAGCAAGAATCCGTCGGCTCGGAAGATGAAGAAAATAACTCCTATAGCATGGGTGGCGACAATCATGATGACCTTGAGGAAAGTCATTAGGGGTATTACAATCGGCTACAATTAAATCATACGATGCCACACGATGAGATATTCTCCAGACCCGACTAACGAGGAGAAGGTCTTGATAGAAGAATAAGAGGAGCTTGTGTACGGAGATATAAAATGATTCTTGAGCTATGTTGACCCTAAATGTTCAACTTATATGGCTGTTTGTTCTGGCTGTTCCCGTAGCCTGCATCTCATGGACGGTGACCCACGAGGAGATATTCAGCGAAATTCATTTGTATTGTACCAATAAGTACAAAACCTCCAAACACCTAATGGTGAGAAAATTGTTCTATTTGGTCACGTGTGAATATTGCTTCAGCCATTACATAACGACAGGCCTGTTGGCACTTACCGGTTACAAATTATTACTGAACGATTGGAAAGGTTACCTCATCGCAGGATTTTGCATGGTGTGGATCGCAAACATTTACATGAGTCTCTATTCAATTCTTCGCGCACACATAAAAAAGGAATCGGCAGAAACCACCCTTGTGGAAAAAGAAACTACAATGAGTGGCTGGAGTGATCGTATGGCTCATCGAAGTAAGGATTCAAAAGGAATTGTTAAACCTGATAGAATCACCAAACCAAATAGTGATTGAAAGTTTTAGTTTCTGCATAAAATTTCCAGATGAATTCAAAGCCCTCGGCGGAAAATTTATTACCCGGGCAATGAATTTTTAAACTGTGGTACTTCTCATCGTCTGATAGCAAAGACCACCCATCATTTTTAATCGCTTGATTTGAATAAAAATCGCTTTATTGGATCACCTTAGCATAAATCCAATGGTTATGAAGAAAGCATTTCTTTTCATCTTGACAATGTCGGGTCTTGTCAGTTTTGCACAGACCCCGGATCCTGTCGTGGTTGAGATCGTAAAGGAGGCCACTGATAATTCTCAATTGGAAAAATTAGCGCGGGAGTTAATAGATGGAATAGGTCCGCGATTAGTTGGAACACCACAAATGCAACAGGCCCATGATTGGGCTGTCGCCAAATACACCGGCTGGGGCATTGCGGCCAAAAACGAAAAGTGGGGTGAGTGGCGAGGATGGGAAAGAGGTGCATCTCATATCGATATGGTATATCCCCGTGTGAAATCGCTGGAAGGAACGCAATTGGCCTGGAGCCCCGGCACAGGAGGCAAGACAGTAACAGAAGATATAATTATCCTTCCGGACGTTGCCGATTCAATCGCATTCCAGAAATGGTTGCCGAATGTAAAAGGAAAATTTGTAATGATATCAATGAACCAGCCTACCGGCAGGCCCGATTATAACTGGGAAGAATTTGGCGTCAAAGAATCCTTTGAAAAAATGAAGACTGCTCGTACTGTTCAGACAGACGCCTGGGCAGAACGAATCAAAAAAACCGGCAAGACTAACCGCACACTTCCGGTCACATTGGAGAAGGCAGGCGCTTCAGGCATCGTGATGTCAAATTGGTCAAGAGGTTTTGGTGTGAATAAGATTTTTGGCGCCAATACGAAGAAAATTCCGACTGTGGACATTTCATTGGAAGATTATGGATTGCTCTACCGCCTTATGGAATCAGGAGTGATACCAAAAATCAGTGTGAAGGGCGACTCCAGGGAATTGGGATTCGTACCGACGTTCAACACGATTGCAGAAATAAAAGGAAGTGAAAAACCAAATGAATATGTAATGATGTCGGCCCACTTCGATTCCTGGGATGCTGGCACCGGCGCCACAGACAATGGCACGGGTACGTTGACCATGATGGAGGCTATGCGCATCCTGAAAAAAGTTTACCCTAATCCCAAGCGGACAATTTTGGTCGGTCATTGGGGAAGTGAAGAACAGGGCCTTAACGGATCGCGGGCATTCGTGGAAGATCATCCGGAGGTCGTAGAGAATCTTCAAGCGCTGTTCAACCAGGATAATGGGACCGGAAGAGTTACGAGTATTTCCGGTCAGGGTTTTTTGAATGCATACGAATATATCGGGCGTTGGCTATCGAAAGTACCAGACGCAATCCGGACACCGATTGAAACCAAATTCCCCGGCGTACCGAGTGGCGGTGGATCCGACAACGCTTCATTCATTGCCGTGGGCGTTCCCGCCTTCGGATTGAGTTCATTGAATTGGTCGTACGGCACCTATACCTGGCATACGCAGCGTGACACGTACGATAAGATTGTTTTTGATGATGTTCGCAATAATGCTATCCTTACGGCGATACTAGTTTACATGGCATGCGAAGATCCCCGGAAGACATCACGCGAAAAGAGCGTTTTACCGATCGTGATCAAAACGGGTGCGCTTGGGGAATGGCCGGAGCAGAAGAAAGCTACAAGAAAAGGTGGTTTGAATTGAGGCTATCGTCGTAAAATAAATTCGTAGTTTGAATATTCTTTAAAAAAACCAGAATTGAAATTCGGTCTCTAAAGCCATTCGAGCGTATGGAAGACGATAACCCAACAAGAAAAGGCCGTGCTCAAAGGGTTAGAAAAAACCTGATGCAGGGCATGGCTCTTGCCTGGGCCGCCTCCCCGAAATCATTGCGGTACGACACTCGCGCTTGCTTATTTATTCGTAGCGATAAAAGGAGCGGAAGGATCGATTGACCCGGGGGGCGTCGTGTTAGTGATCGGCGCTTTTACTACGGTGTCGGGAACGCTAAGTCAGATCTCTAGCACGTTTGTTGCCGTTGATCAGCACACCACCTTCCTGGACGATTACTTTTCTTTCCTGGCCATCGAACCGCTGGTGAAAACCCCTGATAAGCCACGGGCATTGCCAAGCCTGTTCAGTGATGGAATCCAGTTTGAGGATGTTACATTCTCTTATCCCGGAGGAACAGAAGCTGCAGTTGCAGGATTGAACCTGGACATCCGCAGCGGTGAACTGATTGCATTGGTAGGAGAAAATGGTGCAGGCAAAAGCACCATCGTTAAATTACTCCTTCGTTTTTATGATGCCGACAAGGGGTCGGTAAAAGTAGGAGGGCTTGACTTAAAAGAAGTAGATCCGGAAATTCTCAGAAGTCGCATCGGCGTACTGTTTCAGGATTATGCCAACTACGAACTGACAGTCCGTGAAAACGTAGTGATGGGCCGACCCGACGCAACCGTTGAAGATAAACGTGTAATGAAAGCGTTGCGCGATTCACGAAGCGAATGGCTGGTGAAGAAGATGCCAAACGGACTAGACATGAGGAGTTGTTGAAGGCTGGTGGGCGCTATTCCGAGCTTTTTGAGATGCAGGCAGCGGGATACCGATAGAATGTGTTTAGGTGTTTAAGTATCGCGATGAACTTAAACACCTTAGCACCCTAACAAGTCATCGATAGTAAACAACATTACAGTCCGGTTTCTTTTTCTTAAAACTTTCAACTTCCCGGGAAGAAATTTTCGTATTGTAGCACTTGAGTGTCTTGACCGGAAGATGAAGGAGGGGATCGAGGTTGGTCACCCGTGAATTGGAGCAATCAAGAAATTCAAGATGTTGCAGACTTTCCAGCGGGTCTAACTTTTTGATGTGCGTCCCCGAACAATTTAATTTCTTAAGATTGCCTAAACTTCCAATGACTTTTAGATCGTCGGTGGGTGTATTGGAAATGTCGAGTTCTTCAAGGGTGTTTAAATTTTGGAGTGACTCAATCTTCTGGATCGGGCTGTTGGTGGCGTGCAGCGATTTCAACGAGCTGATGTTGGGTGGCAGCGAAATGTCGGTAATGCTGGTTCCGGAAAAATCTAATTCTTTCAAACGCAAAAATTCGCTTAACGCTGATAAATCCCTGACTGGCGCCTCTTTAAATTGCAACGATTCCCGTTCAACCAGTTTGTGAAGGTTCTCACGGGTGGCACTAGTATCGGGGGCCATTTGCTTGCGAAAAACTTCCTTCCATTCCGGAGAAATCATGCTCCACCAGCGGTTAAGATGAATCGTCTTATGGACCACAAGACAGGTAGAATTCTTTAGGAGAAATTCCTGTACAATAATATCGTGGATAGGCGTTTGGTCTACGTAAAGTTTTTCCAGCCCTTTAAGACCATTGAGCGGGTCGAGGTTCTCGATTTTTGTTTTATCTGCTCTCAGCACGTTGAGTTTTGTGAACCGACTGACTACAGAAAGATCACTCACTTCTGTGTTGCTGATGTCGAGGTAATGGATGCCGGTGTGATCTTGCAACGGTGACAAATCCTTGATCGAAGTTTTATTGGCAATGATCACCTGCAGCTTTTGGAGCTTACGAAGTGGCTCCAGGTTATACAGATGCCCGTTTTCACCAAGATTTATGGAATCAACGCTCGTCACTTTCGCCAACTCTTCCTTGGAAGGTGTTGCACCAATGCTTGCTGCCTTGCCAAGTACCACTTGCCATTCCGGAGTCAGGGTGTCCCACCATACTTTTAAGTCCCGGGAATCAAACACGACAAGCACTTTCGGATTAGCTGCCATGAATGCATCCGCTACCTCGCGCGTTATGGGAGTTTGGTCGCAGTAAATCTTTTCAAGCTGGGGGAGTTTTTGTAAGGGTTTTAAATCTGAAATAAGCGTGTGATTGGCGTGCAGGACTTTAAGTTTCTCCAGCCCACCCAAGGATTCGATGTTCGCGATACGAGTACTGTCAAGATCAAGTGTCTCCAGCGCAGTAAGTCCTTTTAGCGAGATCACATCCTTAATAGACGTTGAGGAGATATTCAATTCCGTCAATTGAGCCAGGTTTCCCAATGGAGAAAGATCGTAGATGGCGGTGCCTTCCAGGTTTAGCTGAAGCAACTCAGGAGTAGTAGCAATTGGAGTAAAATCGACCACCGGCGTAGCACTCGCATCAAGGTAATGCAGCAGTGCCATATTTTGAATAATCGAAATGTCACTCACTTCCGCATGGTCAACTTTCAGCTTCTCCAATTTGTCAGAATATTTTAATGGCGACAGGTCGAGGATTTTTGTGTGCGAGATGTCAACATCAACCAATTCGGTAAGATTCCGGATGGGAGCGAGGTCGGTTACGGTTGTACGTGAAAGGTTGAGTGATCGGAGGTTGGTGAGCTGGCCGAGGGGTTCAAGGGTTTGGATAAAAGCGTTACCGCTAAGATCCAACTCCGTGATTGCGGCGATGTTTTTGATATCGCCAAGTGTCAGGCTGTCTGCCGTGAGCTTTAGTTTTTTTTTGAAAACGCTCTGCCACTCGAACGACAACTGTTTCCACCAATGGGTCAACACATCTTTCTCATTGAATTCGTTTGTGTAGATGCTTGCTATCTTGAGATCCTGGTCTTCGGGATTGTAGTTCACCTCAATGAACCGCGGCCTCGTATTGTTCACAGATTTTCCATCCGTGGTGGTGCCTTTCAGATTTCGCTTCAACGAGACTTTGTAAAAAATTTTGCCACTAGCATTGACTCCGCTTTGGATCTCTTCAATTATGAATTCAAATCGCACCTCGTTAAAAAAGAAGTCCACATCCTTCAGATATGCTACCACGTCCTTGTTGGTGATCACTTCGCGCTCTTCATCGAGATCATCTTCGATTTGCACTTTTGAATCTCTGAAAATCTTGGAGTAACTGTCGGTTATCAAGACCTCTTTATCGCGGGTAGGCGTTCCGCTGCTGCCGAGGGTGTTGAGAACGAATTCCAGGAACGCTACGATCTCGCGTACTTTCTTTTCATCTTGAACAGCATCAGTTTGTTTGACAGCCGGAGCTTTTTTAACAACGGGTTTTTTAGCTGATTTCTGATCGGTGGTTTTCTTCACCGTTTTCTGACCCTTGGGGGCTTGAGCCGGGGCGTTCAGCGCCAGCAGAAAAAGCAACGTAGCGGTGATGAGCCAGGGCCTATTTTGTTTCATTGAATAGATATTTTCTTAATACATCTTTATCAGCGGCGCTATTCAGTTTGACAAGATTGGAGATAAGCCATCCGGTATTGTATCCTGGGCGGTTAAAATCCGAGAGCTCGAAATACCACCCGTCAATTTGAAAAAAGTGAAACTTTACGTTTTCAACGGATACGAATTTCAGATTCCCTTTTTTAATTTCGTACAAAAAGACAGAGAGGTAGTCCGGGACAAATCGTTTGGTGGCAAATTGACTGATACTATCACTGTGGAGAAATGCTTTTCTAAGATTCATGAAGTCGAGTTCATGACTGAGCGGATGAAGAAATCTCCCTATTCGGGTAGTATCCCTGACAAAATAAGGCTGAAACATACCGGCGTACACCTTTTGAATCACCCACTTACTGCCGAGATGATCTTTTTCGAGTTCCATGTATAATGTTACCGGCTGAGTCTTTTCATTCATCGTGAACGAGGTCTGCACTTCGCAAAACCAATTCGGTCCGTGAAAATCCAGAATGGCAGTTTCTGGGTTGTCCAATATGTTTTTGGCAAACTCAGTTTTCAATTCATTGCGAATGCCTGCGTTGGCTTCATCAAATAGAATACCAAGATATTTTTTTCTCAGTTTAACGCTTCTGTATTGCTTGTCTTTGGGATAATAGCGTTTGCCTTTTTCATCTTCTTCCCCGTTGAATCTCCGGAAAAATTGATTGACCTGTTTGGATTCGGCGTATAGCTTTCTTTCATCCTCCTTCTCAACCATAATCTGCGCCCTGGAAGGGGAGGGCAGGAGCAGGATAATAGAGATTAATAGCAAGGACTTGAGCTCAACCATCTTTTGTGGCGGGTTTTGTTTCCCTCAGATCGCACAGATGACCGCAGAATGATGATCTGCGAAAATCTGTGCGATAGTTATCAGGACTGCGGGAAAGAATTTTTAAACCTTCGTTTCGGTAACGCGAATATCGCCGAGCATCACATCCCAAAATTCAACCGTGCGGCCTGCGATCTGAGTTTTTTTCCGCTCTACATAGATGGTAATATCTTTCTTGGTGGTGTCTTTGTATTTCAGGCCATCGTCCGACTCACCTTCGAATCTTTGATAGACCGTGACAACGCCGACATAGCGTCCATCAGGCTGGAGCTCCAGGTCACTGATATAATGTATTTCGTACCACTTGATTGAAACACGGTCATAGTTAAGCGCCATCAGTCGCTCAAAGTACTTCCGGATTTTATAGTACACGATATCCTTCCTGTTCAAAGAGGAGACCCCCATTTCACTTTCGGGAGCAAACAGTTCTTCGGCCCTGTCCATCACGCGGGTGGCTTCTGCAAAGGCCGTTTTCTTGTTGCCGATAATGCCGATGTATTTACTTAAGTCCCTGACCTTCTCCAGCGCCAGTGAATCGATGGCCTGCTTCCTTTCCGGACTGACGTTGGCGGTCTGGGCAGACAAATTTCCAATTAAACATAAAATGAAAAAGAACATGTATAAGTACGTGGACTTGACCATGATTATTAGTTTTAAGGTTGAGTATTAGTTCTTGCGTAATTCTACTTCAGTAACCTTGCCGGATGGATCAACTTGAAGACTTTCAATCCGGTTGATGTTCTTCTTTTGGTCCTTCAGGTAATTGAGATAGGCTTTGATTGTAGTAGGCCGATCATAGTCTTTTTGTGCACCGGATCCGCTGATGATGATTAGGACTGGAGTTTCCGGGGACGCAAACAAGGCGAGTGCTTCGGTAATACTATTGTTCGCCGAAGCTACGTTACCCGGTGAGGCAATGGCGTCAAAATACTGACCCAGCCGGGCCTTGGGACCGCTTTCTTTCTCTTTCATTTCGCGCGCCTTCATTTCAGCTTCCCTGGCTGCTTTTTCTTCAGCTTCCTTTCTTTTGAGTTCCTCTTGCTCTTTTTGCTTGCGAGCGGAGGCCTCTTGTTCCATTTTGGCTTTTTCTGCAGCCCTGGAGGCCTCCATGGCTTTCTTTTTACTCTTGCAGCCAGTTATACAGAGCACCAGGACGAGTGCCCAAACGGCCAGACGAGACGAATTTCGAATTGAGATCATCGTTTTTATGGGTTTTGGGTTAATAACGAATAGAGTAGCTGTTATTATTATGCCACGTTCTGGAGACGCTGGATGGTAGTAAGATGGGGTCGGGATGCGGGAGTGTTGAAAAAATTCCACATATCCGGCTAATACTTTACAAAATCCAGTCAAAACTGCGGCTTTGGTGGCTTTCGTGCAACAATTTATAGAGCCGCTTCTTCCAAAATTGAGCAGTGGCTAGGCTAAAAACAGGCCGAAAGACTTTTGTTGGGCCGAACTTCAACACATCATGAATTATTTCTGTTACGAAGAAATCAAGGGAGGAGGGTCAAGAAGGAAATTTATCAATTCCAGGACCAACGTTTTTTTTAGTTTGCATACCTCAACCCGTCACCCTTCTCCTGAAGAGAAGGGTAGGAGTTTTAGAGACGCCCTATAGTCTTTTTATCTGCATGACCATCCCGCCGCCACCTGCCAGTTGCACCGATAGATTATTTGAATTTGTAACGTTCATCATGGCCTTCTCCTCCAAATGATCCGGATGAGTGGCAGCATCACTTGCATCTGTATAAATCCTGGCTGCATAAGTGCCAGGTGAAAGAAATCTGAGTGGGACTGTGAACGATCGGGGCGTGTTATCCGTAATCGCTCCTACATACCAATCGGTTCCTTTCCGCCGCGCGATAATAATATATTCACCCACTTTTGCATTCACCACGTGGGTTTCGTCCCACACCGTGGGCACTTGCTTGAGAAAATCAAAACCCGGCTGACCTTCGTAAGCAGCAGGATAATCACACACCATTCCAAGATAATTTTCCAGCACCACGTACATCGCAAGCATGTGGCAGCGCGTACCCAACATCTGTGGACGTGTGTATTGTCTTATAAATTTCTCAGCGGCCCGAAATCCTCCCAAATGATAATCCGTGCTAGCCGCAAGCATCCGTGTAAATGGGATCATAATATCATGAGCAGGGGAGAGCCCTTTGCGATCCCATTTGTTAATCTCATAGTTCAAGGTGGCTTCTCTGGCAAACTCATTAGGCCAGGTTCTGTTCAACCCGGTAGATTTGTACGCCCCATGAAACTGAACGTGCAGATGATGTGCAGCGGCCTTTTTTAGCATTTCGTTTTGGATGTTTACCATCTGCTGGTCGTCCCGATCCATAAAATCAACCATCATACCCTGGACGCCCCATTTTTCAAATAGGGTGAAAGCGGAGTCGAGTTTTGGATACAATGCGGCCCAATGAACCCAAACCCGGATGCCAACTCCTTTAGATGTCGCATAGTCGCAGACTTGTTTCATGTTCAGGCCGGGCACAGGCTTCGTCACGTCAGCTCCTGGCCCCGGCATAAAACTCACACCGTCATCCACATACCATTGGTGCAAACCATACTCCACGACCGAATGATATTCTATCCCGGTGCGCGCGCAAAAGTCGATGTAGTATTGTTGTGTGACAAAGTTATTGCCCGGTGCATTCAGGGTGTCCGGAACAACATTGCCATTCCACCAGGGGAACGTTGTTTTGCCTGGCTTTATCCAACGTACATCCTGTATCGCGCAAGGCTCGTTGAGATCGGTGAGTATGTTTGATTCAATCAAGGCACCGATCCTGTCGCTGATCATCAGCAC
>JANXYC010000011.1 GCA_025350305.1 Cyclobacteriaceae bacterium
GTGCTGATCTTCTGCACGCTCGTGGTGTACCGGCAGATCAAATTCATCAAAAGCAAAAACCTGGGATTCGATCGCGAGAACCTGGTACTGGTTAACCTCGAGGGAGATCTTAACAAAAAAATGGAAACGTTCGTCAACGAGACCGCGCGCCTTCCCGGTATAAAATCGACTACGGTCTCCACGACGAGCCCGCTGCAGGCTGGCAATTCCACCACCGCCGTTGAATGGCCTGGAAAACTACCCGATGAAAAAATACTGTTCACTCAGATGTCTGTCGGTTACGATTATATCAAAACCATGGGCATTGAGCTCAAAGAAGGCCGCGATTTCGCCCGCGACTTTGCTTCCGACAGTGCTGCATACGTGATCAATGAAGAGACGGTAAAAAAAATGCGACTGGAAAACCCGGTCGGGCAAACCATCACGTTTTGGGGCAGACCAGGAAAAATCGTCGGCGTAGTGAAAGATTATCATCTCAACTCCCTCCACAATCAAATTGAACCGGTCATTCTGCATCTGCATCCCCAATGGTCCAATCTTATGATGGCACGGACAGAGCCTGGAAAAACAACGCAAGCGCTGGAAGGACTCAAAGGTTTGACAGCACAGCTTAATCCTGCGTACCCATTCGAATATCATTTCGTGGATGAAACTTTCGAAAAGCAATACAGAAGCGAAACCACAGTAGGGACACTGGCCAACTATTTCACGGTCTTGGCTATCTTCATATCATGCCTGGGGCTGATGGGATTGATCGTCTTCACTTCTGAACAGCGGACTAAGGAAATCGGTGTGCGCAAAGTGCTCGGCGCCTCCGTTCGGAACATCCTCTTCCTTCTGTCAAAAGACTTTATGGTGCTGGTTATTATCGCTTTCATAATTTCCACACCGCTAGCATGGTATTTGATGAGCCATTGGCTCAATAATTATGCGTACCGTGTCGACATCGGTTGGTGGGTATTTGTTGCTTCCGGATCGGCCTCGATTGTCATTGCTTTCCTGACGGTGAGCTTACAAGGACTAAGGGCCGCACTGGCCAACCCGGTCGAATCCCTCAGAAACGAATAGCAGAAAGGTCATTGATTGCACGTTGAGAAAAGAACCCGACGCGTTCGAGGTGCTTTGTGACCGATGATGCAATGTTTGGCGCTCTTTTGTAGATTTCGAGGTAAATCGTATCGACCTCAGCATGAATGAACATCGTTTCACGGAATCTCTGCTCTTCAAGGCGTTGTGCATATCGTTGTTTACCGCCATTATTATTTTTACCCTGATCTTTTTCAAGGAATTACTCAAACCAATTGCGATCGGTATCCTGCTGTGGTACCTGATCAAAGCCTTCAATGGCTTGATAGAAAAAATAAAAATACGAGGCAAGCCCCTAAACCCCTGGATACGCAGAGCCATTGCCCTGCTCGCCATTGTTGGAATTATAGAAGGATCCATCCAAATCCTGGTGGCTAATATCAACCAGATTATCACTAACTATCCCACCTACCTTTCGACGTTGAATTCGATGATCGTGTCACTGGGCAATGACCTGGGATTGGAGAATATTACGGAGAATATCAAGAATAAAATTGGCGAGCTGAACATTGAAGGCTTTTTGAAAGACATGGTCACTTCGACCTCTACACTGGTCGGGAACCTGTTTCTTGTACTCATTTATACCATCTTCCTTTTGTTGGAAGAAAATTCTTTCGTCAAAAAACTTTCACTCGTCTTCAATGCACCGGGACAGGCAGATAAGATTTCTTATCTCATGACCCAGATCTATTACTCAACCAATAAATACATGACGGTCAAAGCATTCGTAAGCGCCGCCACCGCCATCCTGGGTTACGTCGTCATGGTTATTGTTGGCGTTGACTTTGCGTTCCTGTGGGCCCTTCTCATTTTCGCGATGAACTTCATTCCGTATGTAGGGTCCATCATTTCCACACTGCTTCCTGCCATATTTTCCATCCTTCAGTTTGGCTCCTTCTGGCCCTTTGCCTGGGTCTTTGGGAGCATCATGATCATTCACACCATCATTGGAAACTACGTTGAACCTAAAGTGATGGGCAAATCCCTGAACCTTAGTCCCTTGGTGGTATTGATTGCCTTATCGTTTTGGGGATCGGTCTGGGGATTGTTGGGTATGCTGCTTTCCGTACCATTTACCTCCATCATGCTCATCACCTTTGCACAATTTCCTTCGACCCGCGGTATCGCCATCATGCTGACGGAAAACGGGGACATCGAAGGGTTGCTATTAAAAGAGGGGACTTGATGTGTTAATGTGTTTAGGTGTTAATGTGTTGATGTGTTAAGATTTTGAACTGGTTGCTGCCTTCGCCGCGACGGCTTCTGCGGGCAAGACCGACTACTTTAGACGTGTGTTGATGTAGTTCGTTTTCAGAACCAGGGTTTCATTATTTTTGTTTTAATCGCCCGGATTCTTTCAATGCCTTTGCAATAAGCCACTCCAGTTGCCCATTGGTACTTCGGAACTCATCGGCGGCCCATTTCTCCATGGCTTTCAAAACTTCCGGATCCAGTCGAAGAACAAATGGTTTCTTTTGTGCCATATCG
>JANXYC010000031.1 GCA_025350305.1 Cyclobacteriaceae bacterium
TTGGTTACATGTACCGCAAACTTCATATCACCGTAGACCGCGCTCGACTCAAAAGTAAATATGACACATTCGTCAAATCGCGGCAGGCCATCGAAGATGGCAAGAGTTTGGTCTTCTATCCGGAGGGGGGTATTTTCACCAAACATCCGCCTCAGATGGTGCGGTTTAAAGACGGCGCCTTCCGCCTGGCAATCGAAAAACAAATACCCATTGTACCCGTCACCATTCCCAACAATTGGATAGTTTTGCCAGCCGATGAGTTTCTGGTGCGGCTGGGGAAAGTGAAAGTTATATTTCATTCACCGATCAAAACCAGCGGAATGAACCTGGCGGACACTGAACCCCTTAAGCAGCAAGTTTTTAAAACGATTGAGGATGAACTAAGGAATTATGCGAATCGACAGAGCACTACTGGATAAAATCGCTCACCTGGCCCGCCTGGAGTTTGACGAAAAAGATGCGGAAAAGATGATGAAGGATATGTCTGCCATCGTCACGTGGGTAGAACAACTTAACGACGTAAACACAGATCATGTAGCACCACTAACCACGATGAGTCATGAAGTAAATGTGATGCGTGAAGATGAAGTGAAGCCGCACCTCCCGCATGACAAAGCCCTGCTCAGTGCGCCCCGGAAAGATGCCGACTATTTCCGTGTACCAAAAGTCGTAGAATAACGCCGGCCAACGCCTCATGCACACAATTCAATTCTGGAAATCCTGGACTGTTGTTTATCAACGACTATTGGGTGTCCTCGCGGTGGTCTTCCTTTCGTCACTGGCAATCGCAACGGTCTCGTTTGTCCGGTACCCGGCACCGCTATTTACCTGGCAGCAACTGCAAGAACTCCAACAAGAGAAGCTTCCCATTTATTCATTTGAAACCGGCGGCTTTGATCTCATGGTTTTCGCTGACAATTATATTCTCTTCGAGCGATGGGTGAGTAATCCACTCCAGATCAATATGGTCGCTCTCGATCTGTATTTGATTCTCATTGCGATTGCACTGGTGATCCTCTTCGCAGTTGTCACCGTTCTTCCCCGTTTTTGGTTTTTCGCGGGGGCTGGCATCGCTGTCTTCATGATTTCAAGTTTTCAGCTGGAAGCCTTGCAGATCTTTGGGCTTACTACTAGACTACCAACGATCGGCGTGATGATCCTGTTGCTGGGCCCTTGTCTCTACTACCAGTTCATCAATACAACGGCCTCCTTTTTACAAAGGGTCTTGATTTTCTTTGTCGTCACTGTCGCCATTGGCGGGATGATCGCGCAATTCTCCGCTGAGTTACATCCACTGCGTTACTTTGCCATTCAAACCCTTCCGGCATCGTTCGTGTTGTTGGCCATTTTTCTTTTGATGGTGGCTCATGAAATCATGGCTGCATTTGTTTCACTGGTGGGTCAAGGCACGCGCAACTCAAAAAGCCTGCAGCATTATTTATTCATCAGCCTGTTTTATCTGCTGAATCTCTGGCTTGCATACGCAACCAAAATCGGGTGGATTGACTGGGGATTCATTATTCATCCGTTGCTCCTTCTTGGAATTTCGTCCGTGCTTGCCGTGTGGGGTATCCGCGAGCGACAGCCGCAATATGAAAAGATCGTGTCGGCAGACCCGTTTGGCGTGTATTTCATCCTGGCTTTGGGGATTATCTCCACCGCTACGGTGGGCTATTTGCTCGCCTCCGCCAGCGATGTTGCCTTACGCTCGCTTAATAATATCATTCTATATACGCAGATTGGTTACGGCATGGTGTTTCTCATGTATATGGCCTCCAACTTCATGGGGATGCTCGCCAACAATTTCCCGGTATACAAAGTGTTGTACAAGCCCACTTCCATGCCTTACTTCACGTTCCGGCTGGCGGGATTAATCTTCACCATTGCCCTTCTCGTTTACAATAGTTGGATGGGTCCGTTGAACAACTTTAAATCCACCTATTATACATCGATTGGCGATTTATATGCATCAGAAAAAAATTCAACCCTGGCAATGGGCTATTACAAGCGGGCCCACTATTTCACATCGTATAATCAGCATGCCGCCACGGCCCTTGCCGCTCTGGAAGAGGTACGAAACAAAACCATCAATGAAGAACGTTATCTCGCCGATGCCAATAAATTCAAGCCCACCGAATTCACCCTGCTGAATGCTGCCAATTTCATTTACTTTTCCGGTAAGGGCCTTGAGGAGATCTTATTCTTACAGGAAGCAAAACGACTCTTACCAGAAAGCGGAGTAATAAAAAATAATCTGGCGCTTACCTATGCCCGACTTGGAGTAATTGATTCTGCTTACATTTATTTTTCAAAAGCAAGGGAAAATAGCCTGACGGAAGCTTCCGCAGAAATGAACCTGCTCGGCCTCATGGCCAAAAATAACATGGTGATAAATGCGGATTCCATTTATCAACTTCTCCATTCACAGCAGCAGCGGGTAAAGAGCAATGCGCTGGCCAGCGCCAATAGCCAGCAAAAATTGATCGATGTACCCATCGAATTCCCAAAAGATTCCATTCTGAATTTATTTTCTGCTGCCCTTATCGGGAACTATGTCACCAACCATCTCCACCAGGCGGATACCTCGTTCTTAAAAAAATGTGTTGCCATTGCTCACAAAAAGGAGAATCAAATTTTTAACGAGATGCTCCTGATTCCTGCGGCCAAGGCCTTCTACGCAGCCGGCCAGGTAAATCGCGCATTTCAACTTTTGCGCGAGGTCATTGCCAGTGGAAACAACCAGGGCACACACAACACAACACTGGCGCTATGGTCACTTGATCAGGGCAAACCGGATGTGGCGCTTACACACCTGAAATTTGCGCTGAACCAAAAATCAACACAGGCAATCCTGGTCAATGCCGTTGCGATAATGGAATCCGGAAAAGTGAATGAGTCGATCATCGCCTGGGACACCCTCCGCTCCCGAAAAGATTCCACTACCCGCGCCATGGCAGAAAGTATGGTGCTCGTATTGGCTTGCCCTGTGAGCTGGTACAATGATCTTAAAGAGAAAGAAAAATATCAGTATCTCCGTTATCGAGTGCCCTTGGAAGATTCCCTCCAGTTTGAACGACTGCTCAATCAAATCACCAGCGAAGACCTGAAAGCAAAAGCCCTCCTGGACCGGTCCAAAAAATGGTTTTCACGCGATGAGATTCCACATGCTGTCCGGTACTATCAAAAGCTGCAGGGACTTCATTTAAAGGATATGCAGTTGTTCGATGATATTAAATACTTTGAACTCAGGCTCTATGCAGCACAGGGACAGTGGACAAAATTACAAGAGCAAATAAAAAAAGGGGTTGTCTTTGGTCCTTATCGTGAAGGAGAAAGAATTTACTATGAGGGTTTGATATACTATGCTTCAGGTGATACGATCCAGGCGGCTAAACAGTTCAATTGGCTAGCCTACAACAATCCTTACTTTGATGAAGGCATTGTAACCGCAGCCGCATTTTTCAGAAGGCATGGTGCCGATAAACTAAAGGTTTATACAATTCTGTCAGAAGCATTGCTGGTCAATCCAAACTCCGTAAAAATTTTAAAAGCTTATATAGCGATGGCCCATGACCTTGGGTATAATGCCTATGCAAGCAGTGCTATAAGAACTTTACAACAGCTTATTTCACCTTCCGCCTTCAAGAAATTTGTAGTTAAAAATCAATTATCCGGCTCGCTTCTTCAATGATAGGTATTCTTTACCTTTGGGGCCCGTAATAAATAACGTATGGAGTTAAAGAAAGTACCCCTCAACGACATTCATGAAAGGCTGGGCGCCAAAATGGTCGCTTTTGCCGGATTCAATATGCCCGTGCGTTATTCATCCGATTTGGACGAGCACATGGCTGTACGCAACAGCGTGGGTGTGTTTGATGTATCACACATGGGGGAGTTTACCGTCAAGGGGCCGAATGCGCTGGATCTCATACAACGTGTCACCAGCAATGATGCCAGCAAGCTGATCGATGGCCAGGCGCAATATTCCTGCTTGCCCAATGAAACGGGTGGAATTGTCGATGACTTAATTGTCTACAAAATTAAGGACAACGACTACATGCTTGTTGTCAATGCCTCCAACATCGATAAAGACTGGAATTGGATTTCGAAATTCAACTCGAAGGGTGCTGAGATGAAGAATGTATCAGACGATACCTGCCTCTTCGCTATACAGGGACCGAAAGCGACAGGTGTTCTGCAGACATTAACAAAGACCAATCTTTCACAGATTCCCTATTATCATTTTGAGAGGGGCGTGTTTGCCAATTGCGAAAGTATATGCATGAGCAACACAGGTTACACCGGTGCTGGTGGTTTTGAAATTTATTGTCATAAATCGCAGGCTGAGAAAATCTGGAATGCTGTTTTCGAAGCTGGGAAAAATGAAAACATTAAGCCGATCGGGCTGGGCGCACGCGATACCCTTCGTTTGGAGATGGGTTTCTGTCTGTACGGCAACGACATTGATGATACAACTTCTCCGTTGGAAGCCGGGCTGGGGTGGATTACCAAATTCACGAAAGACTTTACCAATTCAGAAAACCTGAAAAAACAAAAGGAAGAAGGTGTGAAACGCAAGCTTGTTGGCTTCAAAATGATTGACAAGGGCATACCCCGTCACGACTACACGATGAAGGATGAAAACGGAGTTACCATTGGAAAAGTCACCTCCGGTACTATATCACCGGTGTTGGGCATTGGCATCGGCCTGGGCTATGTCGTGACTGAACTTTCAAAACCCGGCTTCGGAATTTTTATTGATGTGCGCGGAAAAAACCTGAAGGCCGAGGTGAGTAACCTCCCCCTATTGAACGTCATTGCGAGGCCTCCGAAGCAATGAAAACCATTGACGTCTGTCTCAGTCCTGATCTAATGCACTTGTATGACGTGCAGGACCGCACCGTCGTGGTTGTTGACATACTGCGTGCCACATCCTGTATGGTCACCGCGTTTGCAAATGGTGTGGATAGCATTACACCTTTTTCGGACCTGGAAGCCTGCAAGTCGATGAAAACGAAAGGCTACATTACCTCCGGTGAGCGCGATGGAAAAAAAGTGACTGGATTTGACAAAGGAAATTCACCCTTTGAGTATACCGGCGATGATATCCGTGGAAAAAAAATTGCCTTCACTACCACCAACGGAACACAAGCCATCGAAAAAGCAACCGGCGCCCAAAAAATTATTATAGGATCGTTTCTGAATCTTTCCTCGATAGCCAAATATTTGCTTTTTGGTCAAAACAGTGTGTTGATCATTTGCGCAGGATGGAAAGGTAAAGTGAACCTGGAAGACACCCTGTTTGCCGGGGCCATCATGGAGAAATTAAAAAATCATGTGGAGGCTGACTGTGATGCTCCGCTCGCGGCCCAGCATCTTTACAATCTTGCCAAAAATGACATGGTGAAATTTCTCAGTAATTCATCTCATGTAAAACGGTTAAACCGCCTGAACATAGAGAAAGACATCGCGTATTGCCTTACTCCGGATAAGTACCAGATTGTGCCGACATTGGTGCAGGGTGTTCTGGTGGCCTAGCTGAATAAGGCGAAAAGGCGAAAAGCTAAAGGCTAAAAGCGAAAAGCTAAAAGCTAAAAGCGAAAAGCTAAAGGCCAACCACTAACTACCCCTCCTTTCAAGGCATCTTCTGCCGATCAACGAACAGCTCTCTCATGGATAACGAATAATTATTATCTTACCACCATTCTTTAAATCTATGAAAACACGAATCGCCATCCTCCTTCTGATTTTTGGATCTTCCACTTCATTTGCCACAAACACCACAGACACACGGCTGTTGTCGCAACCCGCTATCAGCACTACGAACATTGCATTTATCTATGCCGAAGACTTGTGGGTGGCCAACCTTGATGGTTCGCAACCGCGAAGGCTTACTGTAGATGAGGGCATCGAATCAAACCCCTTGTTTTCTCCCGATGGCAAACTCATCGCGTTTAGTGCGCAGTATGATGGAAACACGGATGTTTTTATTGTACCTGTAGAAGGTGGTGTTCCTGTGCGCCTCACCTGGCACCCGGGAGTTGATAATGCAAAAGGTTTTACACCGGATGGTAAAAGCGTGTTGTTCACCTCACAACGTGCAGTTTTCACCAACCGTTACGCTCAATTATTTACTGTTCCGGTTAACGGAAGTTTTCCTACTCAACTGGAAATTCCAAACGCCTTTCACGCTTCGTACTCACCAGATGGAAAGTTCATGGCCTATAATCCCATTTCTGACGCCTTTCGTCAGTGGAAAAATTATCGTGGAGGTCAGACTTCCAATATTTGGTTATTTTCCTTTCAGGATAAGTCCGTTGTTAAAATACCACAACCGGAAGGTGGCTGCAACGACACCGGACCTCAGTGGATGGGTGACAAAGTTTATTTTCGCAGTGACCGCAACGGTGAATTCAATTTGTTTTCTTACGATGTTGCGTCCAAAGATGTGAAGTCCCTTCTTTCTATGAAGGATTTTCCCATCATTAACATGTCTGCCGGAGGCGGCAAAATTATTATCGAACAGGCGGGCTATTTGCATGTGTTTGATCCTTCCTCAACAACTTACAAACGACTAACGATCGGTATCGCCGCCGATTTGCTTGAACTCCGACCACGTTTTGTAAAAGGCGGAACGTATATCCGCAGCGCTGACATATCGCCATCCGGTTCACGCGCTGTTTTCGACTTCAGGGGTGAGATCATCACCGTTCCAGCCGAAAAAGGCGATCCTCGTAACCTTACCCAAACAACCGGTGCACACGAGAAATTTCCGGCGTGGTCACCCGATGGAAAATCCATCGCCTACTTCTCTGACGCCTCCGGTGAATATGAACTCCATATCAAATCACAAGACGGTAAGGGAGATGCAAGAGCAATTCGTTTGAACGGCACCGGTTTTTACGCCTACCCGCGATGGTCACCTGACAGCAAACGAATTTCCTACGTTGACAATGGAAGAAATTTATACGCATTGGATGTGGCCTCCGGCGTCAGCAAGAAAATAGATTCTGATGAATTATATATTCCAGGTGCCTTCCGCGAATTGTTTGGCGACTGGTCGGCCGATTCAAAGTGGATCGCGTATTCCAAAGTGCTGGACACCAATTTCAAAAAAATTCTACTATACTCGGTCGACCAGGGGAAATCATTTGCAGTGTCGGATGGATTGAGTGATGCATCCGAGCCGGTGTTTGACCCCAATGGCAAGTACTTGTATTTCTTCGCCTCCACCGACGCGGGTCCCGTAGTGAATTGGTTCGACCAATCCAATAATGACATGCGGTCGAACAACTCCATTTATTTATTAACCCTTCAAAAAGAAACGGTGTCTCCTTTCGCCAAAGAAAGTGATGAAGAAGATGCCAAGGCCGAGAAGAAAGAAACGCCTAAGACTGAAACGGGTGATAAAAAAGACAAAAAAGACGCGCCAGAACCAGAGAAAAAAATAGAAGCCGTTCGGATTGATCTCGAAAATATTCTGAACAGAATTGTTGATTTTCCCATTAAGGCAGGCAATTACAGGGGATTGGACATGGGCAAGGAAGGTGAATTACTCTATATATCATACGCCCATGATGGCACCGGCACGCTTCACAAATACGACATGAAGAAGCGCAAAGACAACGATGTGATGGAACTGGACAGTTACAATCTTTCTGCTGATGGAAAAAAGATGCTGTACGTCAAAACCAATGCATGGGGCATTAGTCCAGCAGGAGAAAAGCCGGAAACCGGAAAAGGTATGCTGAACACAGCCGACATCCAGGTAAAAATTGAACCTATTACCGAATGGCCCAATATTTTTAACGAAGCATGGAAGGTCAACCGCGATTATTTCTACGATCCGGGTATGCACGGTGCCGACTGGCCGGCCATGAAAAAGAAATATGCTGAATTCATTCCCGACCTCTCCTGCCGCAGTGATCTCAACACGATTATTCAATGGATGTGCAGTGAACTGGCAGTGGGGCATCACCGCGTGACAGCCTTCGGAGAAAAACTAAACAACCCGCAAACGGTAAGCGGTGGATTACTGGGTGCCGATTATACTATCAGCAACAACCGCTACCAGTTGAAAAAAATATTCGGGGGCTTGAATTGGAATCCAAACCTGCGATCGCCGTTAACAGAACCAGGGGTCAATGCAAAGGTTGACGATTACATTTTGGCGGTGAATGGAAAAGACGTGACTGCGATTGAAAATATTTACAAATTTTTTGAGGCCACTGCCGGAAAAATAGTGGAGCTGACGATTGGCCCTAATCCTAATTATACCGGTTCTCGTGTTGTGAAAGTAGTGCCCGTAGAAACTGAAAATGCCCTGCGCAACCGCGATTGGGTAGAGGGCAATCTCAAAAAGGTAAACGAAGCTACGAAGGGTCAAGTGGCGTATGTGTATGTTCCGAATACCGCCGGATTAGGACATGAATACTTTAAACGCTATTTCTTTCCCCAAGCCAATAAGAAAGCCATTATCATCGATGAGCGTTTTAATGGCGGGGGACAACTGGCAGATTATTACATCGAACTTTTACAAAAACCATATCAGGCACACTGGAGCCTGCGTTACGGTAAGGACCTGAAGAGTCCCAGCGCATCCATACAAGGACCCAAGGTGATGATCATTGATGAGACTGCAGGTTCCGGCGGCGACATGCTACCCTGGATGTTTCGTAAATTTAAAGTGGGAACGCTGGTGGGTAAGCGTACATGGGGCGGACTTGTAGGAATTTTAGGTTTTCCCGAGTTCATCGATGGCGGAGGTGTAACCGCACCCAACCTGGGTATCTGGACGAAAGATGGATTTATAGTTGAGAACGTCGGCGTACCACCGGACATAGAAGTGGAGCAGTTGCCCTCGGAGGTCATAAAAGGAAATGATCCGCAGTTGCAAAAAGCTATCGAGGTAGCGTTGAAAGAGTTGGAGAAGAATCCGCAGGTGGATCCTACTCGGCCTGGGTTTCCGATTCGAGTGAAGCGTTAACAGCCGCAGATTGCGGATAAAAACATTCGCTATAATCTGTGGCTAATAACAGGACTTTAAATTGAATCAGTTGGAGTAATTAACCAATAAATCGTTGTATCCGTGGTAATCTGTGGCTTCTGTGGCTAATTATCACTTTCGCTCGTAGACGGGATTTCCCCCCACATACGTCTTGACAACTTTCACATCTCTGATTTTCTCAGGAGCAATAGACATGATATCCTGATCCAGGATCACAATGTCGGCGAGTTTGCCAGGTTCAATCGATCCTTTTATTTTTTCCTCAAAAGATGCGTAAGCGGCATTGATCGTATAGGCCTTTAACGCTTCCTCCACGGTGATTTTTTGTTCCGGCACCCACCCTTCCGGATTTTTTTCATCGAGTGTTCTTCGCGTGACGGCCGCATAAATTCCTTCCAGTGGCGTGGGGGGTGCCACAAACCAATCACTGCCAAATGCAAGGTTGGCTTTCGCGTCCAGCAATGATCGAAAAGCATAGGTCGTCTTGCTCCTTTCGGATCCGATAATTTTGTCCGCCCAACGGCCATCGTCAATAGCATGATAGGGTTGCATGCTGGCAATTACACCGAGCGAAGCAAAACGGCCAATGTCGATCGGTGAAATATGTTGTGCATGTTCGATTCGGAAGCGCCGGTCGCGGGCTCCATTTTCCTTTTCGACACGATCATAAATATTCAGGATGGTGTGAATTGCCTTGTCGCCAATTGCATGGACCATGACCTGCAGCCCTTCCTTATCTGCGGCGGACGTCCATTCATAAAGATCTTTTTCCTGTGTGATAAAAAATCCTGAATCACGTGGTGAATCCGTAAACGGTTTAAAGAATGCTGCCGTATGTGATCCCAGTGAGCCATCGACAAAACCCTTCAAGCAACCAATCCTCAACCACTTATCACCGTGACCCTCCTTATCGATTTTGCTTTTCAGTTCGCGCCATTGACTCAGTGGCATCCCCGCATAAATGCGCGTTCTGAGTTTATTGGCTACACGGGCGCGTTCAAGAGCAGCCATGTACCCGCTCATATTGTGAACAGAGGTGACGCCACGTTCTGCCACATAGTTCATGGCCGCTTCCAGTGCCCGGTCTTCAAGTTCAGCCGGAGCCTCGGGTACATGCGGGTCAATTAAATTCATCGCATTATCCTTAAACACACCTGTGATTCTGCCACGCTTATCGCGAACGATCGTTCCTCCTGCCACGGGTGCAACTTGTTCGGTTATACTTGCTGCTTTGAGTGCCGCGCTGTTTGCCAGCGACATGTGGCCATCGAGCCGGTTGATCCAAACGGGGTTGTTGGGTGTGTATGTATCAATCCACTCACGGTCCGGTAATTCACCTCCCCAGTTTTCATGATCCCAATCGCCGCCGGTTATCCAGGTACCTGGCGCAAGCGTTTCTGTAAACGATTTGATTCGCTGAGAAAATTCTTCTTTTGTTTTTGCATCGCGCAGTTGAACAGATGATAGCCGGAAGCCGCCCTCAACAAAATGAGTATGGGTATCAATAAATCCAGGGACGATCAATTCACCTGTATCGATGCGATGGGTGACCGTATTTTTTCCTTCATATGATCTCATGTCTGCTTCAGAACCCACCGTGATAATTGAATCACCACGCATGGCCAGCGCCTCTGCCCAGGGCTTTGTAGTATTACCTGTCCATGTTTTGCCAATGAGAATTGTGTCAGCGGGTGGCTGGCTTTTCGAGCAACCAATCAGAAAAAACAGAATAACGGAAAAGCGAAGTATGATTTTCATTTCAATTTTGGGTTCTGGTGATGACGGTCATGGTCGCGAGCAGTTTTCTTCTCAAGATTGCGCTGAAAAGATTCGGTAAGATTGACACCCGTTTGGTTTGCCAGACAGATCAGCACCCAAAGCACGTCGGCCATTTCCTCACCCAGGTCTTTGGTCTTGTCGGATTCCTTTTCGGATTGTTCGCCGTATCGTCGCGCCATGATGCGCGCTACCTCTCCTACTTCTTCGGCGAGCAAGGCCGTGTTGGTGAGCTCATTGAAGTAGCGCACACCGTGAATTTTTATCCAATGGTCTACCTTATCTTGTGCCTCCTGGATTGTCATGTTGCTTTTATTTAACCAGTTCCTCAAAATCAATATCCATCACTTCATACTTCTTCCACCCCACAAAATCAAAATGCCACCACTCGGAAGCATTCACTTTGAATCCATTCCGCTCCATCACACCAATGATCAGGTCACGGTTCTTTTTTATCCGGGGATCTTTTACGGGTGTGGTTGGCCAGGCGTCTTTGCTGAATGAATCATACTCTGTCGGCATTTTCAATTCCTTTTTTGTTTTCAGATCCACAAGGGTCATATCAAGCGCACAGCCGCGGTTGTGACGGGAACCACGGTAGGGCGAGGCTACATACGTTGTGTCGTGATATTCCTCATAAAATTTAACAGTGGCTGAATACGGCCGATAAGCATCATGCATCTTAATGCCCACGCCCAGGGTCTTAAATTCTGCCTGGGCTTTTTTGAGGGCTTCCGCCACCGGCCTTCTCGCATAGGCTTTCGCAAGATTATAAATTTTCTTGCCGGTGAAATTATTGGTGGTGGCATAGCGAATGTCCATGATCAGGTCCGGGATAAATTTTTCCAGGTCGACCAGTTCTTTCCCAGGATTGGCTTTTAAGCTTTCCTTGTATTCAATATAGTTAGTGGGTTTGAGCCCATATTTATAGTTGTTCTGGGCAATTGACAGGAAGGGAAGAAAAAGGAAAATTATAAGGGGTATTCTCATATTCATCTTCAATTTTTGTTTATGCTCATTTCTCATGAAAATACTGAAAAGAATAGTAATCGCGCTGGTCACCTTAAAAAATAAGAGCGGTCAAGTAACCCGACCACTACTTACACCATAGTGTCGCCCAAGCTGCGTAGTACTCAGTACCTGATCAGAAAACATATTTTAAATTAAGCCCACCAAAATAATTGATGTTTTGAGGTGCTGGCAAAAATGCATCCGGTAACTGGTTCACAAATACCATCTGGTAGTATTGAACACTGGTAATGTTGTTGGCCCCAAAATATGCATCCAGGTCAAAATGATTACCCAGGGTGCGACGAAATCCAATTTTTGCATTTACAAGACTATAGCTGGGGGCGGTGTTAAGGCCATCCGGTGTAAACGGCATGGTGTCACGGAAAAGGTATGTTACGTTTCCATAGAGTCCACGATTGGATGCAAAATCGACTCCAGCGTTAACAGTAACCGGTGGCACTCCCGCTACCTTATTGCCGGAATAGTCGGCAACGGGTACAGAAATATTATTCTGGAAAGTGAAACTATTATACTTAAAATCAGAGAAAGCAGCGTTGGCAAATGGCCTGACCATTTTTATGAAGCCCTGGTCGGACTGATACGCTGTATATTTTAGAAGCACCTCCAGGCCCTTATTGTCATAGCTTCCGCTATTCACAACATAACTATATAAAGTGGCAGTACCCGTTGCATTCGGCACACCTACCAGGGTCATTTTATCTGAGAACGTGGCATTGAACAGGGCAATTTCATAAATCAGTCTATCTTTTATCAGGGCTCCTTTTGTTCCTACCTCAAATTGCTTTCCTGTTTCAGGTCGCAACCTTGTGTTTACGGTACCGGCCAAGGGCGTATAAATACTCGAAGCTACCGGAGCCTTGTAGCCCTGGCTGTAAGAAGCATACACCGACAGATGACTAGTGACGATCTTGTTCAAGGCAATATGAGGAGAGACCAGGTTTTTATACGAAGTTGAATAGGTAGTAGGGGTCGTATTTGCAGGCGTGTTGTTGGCCGGCACATATAACTTATCATTTAGTGTAATTGCCATGGAACTTGCACCAATACCAGCGGTCACTGAAAAATCCCGGGGCATTGTCAACGTCCACTGAGTAAAGAGGGAATACGTGCCACTGATGGTACTTTGGTTACTCCTGATGGCGCCGATGATGTTGTAACCAGCAGGATCAGCATTATTGGCAACCATGGGATAGGCAATTATTTGAGCATATTGTTTTTGAGCTTCCATACCCGTGATACCAGAAAGTTTAAGATTTTCAAGGAACGTAAACTTTGTATCAAAAACTGAACGGAAGCCATAATTAACAGGAGCTTTGTCTGTCCAGCCACCCGCAGAGCTTGCGTTGTTGCTCATGCCGGTACCAAACAGCGAAGTTGTATTGGAGATATTCTTATTAAACTGGTACGAATGTCCGATACCTGCCCGGAAACCTACAATATTTGAGTGCGCGTCGTTTTTTATATACGCAGGATTTCCACTGTAATCAAAGGTGTTGTATTGATCTACCGTCAACTCCCCATTTCGTGCATCGTAGCTATTGCTCCACCCAAAATAAGTTGTCAGTGTTTGCTTGTCAGTTAGCCTGAAATCTCCCATCATATTCAGGAAATCTTTAGTGGAGTTAGTGTGGTCCATGAATCCGGAGTAATTCTGCTTGCCATAATTGATAAGGATTGAACTCCGTTCGGTTGCTATTTGCAGGTGTGTAGTGAGGCGGTTTAAACCATAACTTCCCACCAATACATCCTGGCCGAAAGAAGATTTTCCCTTCTCAGGCCTGATCGTTTGAAGATTGACCACGCCGGCAATGGCAAGTCCATAGAGGGTTCCTGACGGACCTTTTGTTATCTCTACATTTCCAACAGAGCCGAAGTCAATGTCATCCAGCACCGTAATTCCTTCAGCGTCGGTCAGCGGGATGCCATTTAAATAAACTTTTACGCCTTGTCCGTCAAAGTTGCTGTTGGTGCCTCTGTTGCCAGGACCTCCACCGCCGTAACCTCGGATGTTGAATTGCTGCCCGGCTCCAACGGTCCTGCGTTGCATAAACACACCGGGAACATTGGCATTGATCGCGTCATCCAAAAATAATCCTGTGGATCGCTTAATCTCATTTGTACTCAACTTGGTGATAGCACCCGGCTGCGATAACATAGATCGGCTGGCCTCGGAAGTAGCAGTGATCTCCACCGCATTTAGCACGGGGTTGGACAGTGTAAGCCCAATCGCCAATTCGGTGGAACAATCTTTTATAAGTTGTGTATGAGAGTCATAGCCGATAAAGGACACCATGATCGTCATGGATCCCGGACAATCAAGAGAAAATTCACCATTCATGTCGGTGGTGGTACCTTGCTGATTGCCAAAACGGATGCTGGCTCCAGCCAGTGGCATTGCGGTGGCGGCATCAAACACCTTGCCTTTTATAACACTGGTCTGGGCCCATGCCGAAACGGAAAACAGAAGCAATAAAATGTTGTAGATATATTTTTTCATAAAATTTTTTAATCAAAAGAAATTAAGAGAGGCACATTTCGTCCAAGTAATCGAACAAAATGAAAACGCTTCAAAAACCTTTCTGAAAACACATTAAATAATGCGTCCTCACAATGTCTTGGAAGAAAATTTAGCAGTGAAACAACTTGGGAGGTGGGGAAGAAATTTCCGGTCGGATAGAATGATAAAATGAATAGGGTGCATGGTGGATCTTTTTTTCATGCGCTGGCCCAGACCTAAACGGCAACGTATAAATAGAACAAAAAAACTGAGGTTGCGGACTTCCTTTCTTAATGCTTTGGTTTGTTGTCCCTTTTCCGAATTTGAAAAATGAAATCATCATATCTTCAAAACTGTCATTTTCGCACAGCACAACATAACCCTCTTCTGTCCGGGTGATTTTTGATACATCGTACATTTTCCCCTGCCATTCAAATTCAGTTTCCGATTCAACCCACTGAATTGATTGGTACTCTTTTTCCGTGAAGACGATTTTTTGAAGATCGGTGTCCTTGGTCTCTTTCACTTTCACCTGAAAGTCAAGGCGATGATAGCAGGTGTAATAGGCACTAAAGAACCCTACCGTCCCCAGCGCATAGATGAGAATGAGGAAGACTATCGAATACGCACGTTTTTTTGACTTCAAAGGGATCACCAGCTTTATTTGCAATCAATCTTAAAGTATTTTCATATCTCAAAAAAGGAAAATGTGAACAAACGGCGTTTCGAAGGCTGTTTCGCTAAACCCGTTAAAGTATTATCTTCCAAAAGATTTGAATTGCCACGGCCTTAAGCCCGTGGCAATTAGCCCAAATGAAGTAGTTCGACTGCACCAGATTTCAGATACCCCATCCAAAACAACAATTTTTTACTAATTACTATCTTGGCAATATGAAAATAAGGACCGCGATTTTACTGGCTCTCGCAGCCGAAGTTCTCGTCGCGGTATTAGAATAAAAATTTTCACACTGTTTTTCAAGAAATCCAATTGATTATGAAATTCTTCTTGTCATCCGTCCTGTTATGCTTCATGCTGCTCTCTTGCGAAAAAAAAGACAGACCCAACATCATCTACATCATGGTGGATGACATGGGTTATGCCGATTTGAGTATTTATGGAAGGAGGGATTATTCCACACCCGTGCTGGATTCCTTTGCCAAAGAAGGAATGAGGTTCACCCAGGCCTACGCGGCCGCGCCGGTGTGTACACCCAGTCGGGTCGCGTTCATGACTGGAAGATTTCCAGCGAGGAATCCGATCGGGTTGAGGGAGCCCTTGCTTATGGATTCTACGGATATTGATATGGGATTATCACCCGAACTCCCAACGGTATCTTCTCTCTTGAAGAAATCCGGGTATAAAACAGCCCTATTTGGAAAGTGGCACCTTGGATTTAATCCGAAATTTTTTCCTGCTGCTCATGGCTTTGATTATTTTTTTGGAATAACATCGGGCGCCGCTGATTATATCAGTCATCAATATGAGGGGAAGGATGTATTGTTCGAAAACAATGAACCAGTAAAAACGAAAGGTTATTTAACCGATCAAATCACGGATCGTGCTGTTGACTATATTGAAAAAACGAAAGGACCTTTCTTCATCAGTCTGCAATACACATCACCCCATTGGCCCTGGCAGGCGCCTGGTGATCCGGCCTACCCGGATTCCGTTGGCATGTCAACGGGTGGAAGCGCTGATACGTTTGCCCGGATGGTTCAAAATCTGGACCAGAATATTGGCAGGGTCCTCAAATCCATTGAATCTTCTGATCTCAAAAATAACACCCTGATTATTTTTACAAGCGATAATGGTGGGGAAAGATATTCTGATATGGGTCCTCTCAAAGGACACAAGCTTGAATTGTGGGAAGGTGGCATCAAGGTGCCTGCATTGGTCCGGTGGCCCGGAAAAATAAAACCCAACACAACAACCGATCAGGTCGCCGTTACCATGGACTGGACCGTCACCATCTTACATGCTGCAGAAGTTCACATGGATGATGAATTGAAATTTGATGGCATCAACTTATTGCCGCTTTTAAAAGATGAACGCAAACCCATCAACAGAAACTTGTATTGGCGGATTTCGAATCGGGCGCGATGGGATGCGTACCGGAGTGGGGATTGGAAATATATTAGAACTCCTGTAAGTGAGGCCTTGTACAATCTCGTCAACGACATTGGTGAAACCAACGATTTAAAAAACCAGGAGCCAGACACGTTTCAAAGGCTGAAGGCAGAATTTAAAAATCTTGATCGCGAAATGCTGGAACCCTTCGTCTTTCCAAAGACAAAATAATCCGGAATCACAAATTTGTACGCTGCATGGGTACTATGAATAAACTACAGCTTGCCGACTACGCAGTATTTCTGCTCTATTTTGTTATTGTCTCCGGGTATGGTCTTTACATTTATTACCGGAAGAAGGCAAAGAACCCCGACTCCAAAGCCTTTTTCCTGGCCGAAGGATCGCTTACCTGGTGGGCCATTGGGGCCTCCCTGATTGCCTCCAATATTTCGGCTGAACATTTTATCGGTATGTCCGGCTCCGGCTTTGCATTGGGTTTGGCCATTTCCACTTATGAGTGGATGGCGGCAGCAACGTTAATTATTGTCGCCGTGTTTTTTATCCCGGTGTACCTGAAAAACAAGATCTACACAATGCCACAATTTCTGTCGCAGCGCTACAACGATACCGTGAGTACGATCATGGCGATCTTTTGGCTGCTGGTGTATGTTTTCGTCAATCTCACCTCGATCATTTATCTCGGGGCACTTGCGATCACATCGATTTCGGGTATCAGTTTTGAAGTGTGCATTGCCGGGTTAGCTATCTTTTCGATCGTGGTCACTCTCGGCGGAATGAAAGTGATTGGGTATACCGATGTCATTCAGGTGGCAGTGTTGATCCTCGGCGGGCTTGTCACTACCTACCTCTCCCTTAATCTTGTTTCCAATCACTTTGGTTATGGAGAAAATGCTTTGAAGGGCCTTCAACTGATCCGGGAGAAAGTCCCGTCTCATTTTCATATGATCTTCAATTCATCTAACCCTTACTACCGTGACCTCCCCGGCTTGTCAGTGCTGGTAGGCGGCATGTGGATCAACAATCTCAATTACTGGGGCTGCAACCAATACATCATCCAGCGGGCGTTGGGGGCAGATTTGAATACGGCCCGCAGTGGAATCCTGTTTGCTGCTTTCCTGAAATTATTGGTACCCGTGATTGCGGTCCTGCCGGGCATCGCTGCCTATGTCTTATATCAAAACGGAATGTTTCAGACTGAAATGGTAGATGCTGCCGGAACCGTAAAACCTGACCATGCCTACCCGACGTTGTTGAATCTTCTACCTTCCGGGTTAAAAGGATTGGCGTTTGCAGCGCTTACCGCAGCCATTGTTGCGTCGTTGGCAGGGAAAGCAAACAGCATTGCAACTATTTTTTCGCTGGATATTTATAAAAAGTTTTTCCGCAAGAACGCTACTGAAAAACAATTGGTACTCACCGGGCGCTGGACGGTCATTATCGCGATGTTGCTAGCGTGCCTCGTCGCGCCCGCATTGCGATCATTGGATCAGGCGTACCAGTTTATCCAGGAATATGTAGGATTTATTTCTCCGGGCGTCCTCGCCATTTTTATTTTAGGATTTTTTTGGAAACGGACTACCTCTGCAGCAGCGTTGGCAGCAGCATTACTTACCATCCCGTTATCCACCATCCTGAAGTTTTTACCGGCCTGGACGGACGGCCATTTCCCGGATTACCCCTTCCTTGACCGCATGTCAATTGTGTTTGTCTTTTTGATCGTGTTAATGATTCTTATGAGTTTACTGGATCGCAAAAGCAACGACCAGCCACGGGTGATACAAATTGACCCAACGCTGTTTCGATTCTCTTCCGCCTTTGCTGTTGGTTCTGTTCTGATTCTCGGTATTTTGACTGCGTTGTACACGGTGTTTTGGTGATACGGTTCGACAGGGTGACTAGATTCAGGTTCACGCAAAGGACGCAAAACTGGATTGGAAATTCAGAACTTGCGATCTTTGCGCCTTTACTTAGCGGCCTGCGTGAAAAGTAATCTTGCTACCAGCACTAGTTTAAATTTTGTAATTTTACGGTTCGATTCCAGCATCTATGAAACCGAATTCTTCATTCACCCCAAAAGAAATCAATCCACTCCAAAGCATTGAACAGTGGGAAGATGATGTGCTGAAACGCTACCCTGAACCAAACGAATCAGCTAAAGCACCGGAGGAATACCGAAACTATCAGGATCCTGCGCGTGATACGGTAAAAGAGTTTTACCGGCTCAACCATCAGTACCAGTCGTATGATTTTGTAAAGGAGAAGAAAAAAGAATTTTTGCAATTCAACCGGAAGGAAATGCCGGTGTGGAAGGCCATGGAGTTTTTGAATACGCTGGTGGATGATTCCGATCCGGACATCGCGCTGGACCAATTGCAGCACCTGCTACAGACCGGTGAAGCCATCCGACGCGACGGGCACCCGGATTGGTTTGTCCTCACAGGATTTATCCATGATATGGGCAAAGTACTTTGTCTTTTTGGTGAACCACAGTGGGCCGTTGTCGGAGACACCTTTCCGGTAGGTTGTCAGTTCTCAGATAAGATTGTCTATCCGGAATTCTTTACCAGCAACCCCGACGCAAAAAATGAAACGTATAATTCGAAATACGGAATCTATTCACACGGATGCGGCTTGCGAAATGTGACCATGTCCTGGGGGCATGATGAATATCTATATCAGATTACGAAAAATTATTTGCCTGAACAGGCCCTCTACATGATACGCTATCACTCATTCTATTCACAACATCGCGAGAACGCGTATGAGCACCTGATGGATGACCACGACCGGAAAATGTTCGAGTGGGTGAAGAAATTCAATCCGTACGATTTGTATTCGAAAAACCCGGTGCCACCGAATGTAAAAGAACTGAGGCCGTATTACGAGGGTTTGATTGCCAAATACTTGCCGACTACGGTGAAGTTGTAAGATTGAATTCGTTGGGTAGTGGTCAGGACGGCTTTTCTGCTTCTGGCTTTTGGCTATTATCACGAATTATTTCATTGATTTCAACAAATTGATTCCGTAATTCCTGAATTAGTTCAGGAATACCATTACCATGAACTTCTGGTGGATCTATTAAAAACGCAGAACAAACTCCACAAATCAGAAAGTCATCCAGTTCTTGATTTGTGTCAAGCCCACAAACACGTCCGTTGCCCTTCCTCCGATAGACTGGATAACCCCATCTGTCTCATCAATCAATTCACAATCATGTGCCTCAAGAAATTCAATGAATCCCGCCCAAGTCACTAGCATGGAACATAATTTTGTTCATATTCAGACACCTTAAAGGTCTGAGAGTTTAGAACAGTCCTGGTGCTATCCGAATACTTCCGTTTAGCATTCATAATAGCCTTAATTGCTTTGGGGATTTTGGCCTTAATATCGTCTTCCGATACTCCTTTTACGACCACTCCCTCAACCTCTTTTACCATCCCATAGTACACCTTGGTATTGGCGTCTTGGACGATAACCCAGGAGAATGAAATGTTCTCTTTCATGGAATTGTTGGTTTTTATGGGTTTTTCCTTTGACATAAGTACGTAAAAAATACTCTAATAGTGTAGTCTGCCAACGCTTTTATTAAAAAAATCGTGCCCGCCTGTCATATCCCGGGTCTAAATTTAGGTCAAAATCAGCCAATTTTAACCCTTGTTTTCCAGACTCTTTACAAGGAAGTCAATTCGGCGTATCTCAATCTCCTGCCTTCCGCCCTAGTCACTGAGTGGTGAAACCTTTGAACGTCAGTTACTTTTCGCGTATTGTAGCGATATGAGAACTCATCACAATACCGGTCTAGCAACGTCTCAACCACATACGTTCCAGTAAATTTCCAGCGCAGGAAATTATCATTACCTGACGTCGTGTGAGCATCGATGAAAATTCTGTACCCATACTCAGTAGGTCGATCCTCCGGCTGGCGAGTTTCAAATTCGTAGTAGATCGAATCTACTTGGCCGACAGGATTCATTTTGTCAGGCAATGATTCAAATACATATCCATCATTGGCTTCAACCTGGATGTAATATTCACGCCCAACAACACCCTGCATCCCGGTGGGGCTCGTCTGATAAATCCCTTTGTCCTTTTCTTCTAAGACCTCTGAATTACCCGCATTATCAAACAGGGTTATCTTTTTTACCGATGCAGGTAACCCGAGCGGAAGTGCCGCATCAATCTTCATCGCTTGTGATATTTTAACCGTGTACGGTCCGGGCTCGTTAGTAATAAGCCCATCGATGATGAGATTCCTGGAATATTCGCTTGGAGTTGGTATGCTTATCCTGTCGACGTAAGAGCCAATGACGACCAAGCTTATAAATAACGCCAGGGTTTTCATTCCAGGAAAATTATGTTCAATAATTTACATTCCCATCATCACAAATGCCCCCCAGTAGTACGGCTCTTTATACTTCACCATCAGTTGTAGCTGCGCCTGCTTAAAGGCCTTAAGTTTGCTGCCTCCCTTCGTCCAATTCGTGTAGAAATTCGTCATCAGCATTTGTGTGGCCGCATCATCCACTTTCCAAAGGCTCATGACCAACGCATTGGCCCCCGCTACCAGGAAGGCGCGTTGCAATCCATACACACCTTCGCCGG
>JANXYC010000032.1 GCA_025350305.1 Cyclobacteriaceae bacterium
CCGGCGAAGGTGTGTATGGATTGCAACGCGCCTTCCTGGTAGCGGGGGCCAATGCGTTGGTCATGAGCCTTTGGAAAGTGGATGATGCGGCCACACAAATGCTGATGACGAATTTCTACACGAATTGGACGAAGGGAGGCAATAAGCTCAAGGCCTTCAAGCAGGCACAATTACAACTGATGATAAAGTATAAAGAGCCGTATTACTGGGGAGCGTTTGTGATGATGGGGATGTAAATTGTTGCGCATGATTTTCCTAGAATGAAAAAAGCCTTGGCGTTATTTATTAGCCTGGCCGTCATTGGCTCTTGCGTTGACAGAATCAGCATACCAATTCCAACCGAATATTCCAGGAATCTGGTCATCGACGGACTGATTACCAATGAGCCCGGACCGTACACCGTTAAGGTATCACAAGCGATGAAGATTGATGCGGCACTGCCACTGGGTTTGCCAGCCTCGGTAAAAAAAATAATCTTGTTTGATAATGCTGGTAATTCAGAGGTCTTAGAAGAGATGGATAAGGGAATTTATCAGACGGGCCCAACTGGAATGCAGGGCAAAGTTGGGCGTGAATACCACATCCAGGTCGAAACCAACGATGGGTATGTATTTGAATCATTGCCTGACAAAATGAATCCTGTCGGCCAAGTAGATTCAATCTACTACGAATTTGAAACGCGCCAACCGGAGGATCGACCTACTGAGTATGGGTACAGAATTTTCATCGATGCTCACACGACGTCAGGTAATAACAATTTCCTGCGATGGAAATTCATTGGAACCTACGTCGTTGAAACGTTGCCCCAATATAAGGTAGGCCAAGGTTGCGGCTATACACCATTGCCCTGCAGCGGATATGCGTTTGTAGATGGCATGCTTAAGAAAGGATATGCATTCAATCCAAAGACCAATAAAGTAGAGTATGTAATTGGCCTGGAGTGTACGTGCTGCCGTTGCTGGGTGACTCCGCGCGAAGGCAAGCCCAAAGTAAATGACGGCCAGGTTTCCAGGAACGGAAATTTTAATAAAGTAGAAGTGGGTTTTGTGCCGGTGAACTATTACACATTTTTTGAAAAATACAGAGTGGAGATTCTGCAGATGAGCCTTTCCCGTGCTGCGTTCGACTACTGGAAGGCTGTTCAATCACAGAAGGAAGGTATCGGCAGTTTATTTCAACCCATCACGGGAAAAATTCCAACAAATGTTATTGAAACGAATAAGAAACCGGTAGTAGATGGGATTTTCTATGCTTCGGCTGTTACCAAGAAACAGATTTACTTAGATAAAAATACGCATCGGGCCGAGCTATACGTTCCGAAAGATTGTATGCGTCCACCGCGCGAGGGAGCAGTGGGAGAAAGTTGTTTGCTTGCTTTTCCAGGTTCAATTACCACCACCGTACAGCCAGTCGATTGGAAAAATTAAGGTGAATTGAACGCACCTTTACTCAATCTCGTAGAAAATCCAATTACTCAATTCACGTCATCAACGAGAAACATGGATCCCTGACGGGACACGTTTTAAAAATTGTGACAAGTCTCTACAAAATTTTTGTCGCTGACAAGATCGCACAAGATGAATCCTTGGTAAAAATTTTGTGTTTAACCAAAATTATTCGTCCCGGTAGGGACAGGATGTTTATAGAAAATGTGTTGCCTGTATTGCTCGGTCCCGTAGGGACGAAATCTTACGGCGCCTGGTTTTTCTTACAACTTCACCGTAGCTGGCAAGTATTTGGAAATCAAATCCTCGTAATACGGCTTCAGTTCTCTCACATTCGGTGGCACCGGGTTTTTCGAATACAAATCGTATGGATTGAATTTCTTTACCCACTCGAACATTTTCCGGTCGTGGTTATCCATCAGGTGCTCGTACGCGTTCTCGCGATGTTGTGAATAGAACGAGTGATAGCGTATCATGTAGAGTGCCTGTTCGGGTAAATAATCTTTCGTAATCTGATATAAGTATTCATCGTGTCCCCAGGACATGGTCACATTGCGCAAGCCGCATCCGTGTGAATAGATTCCGTATTTCGAATTATACGTTTCATTTTTTGCGTCTGGGTTGCTGTTAAAGAATTCAGGATAGACAATCTTATCCGAGAACTGACAACCCACGGGGAATGTGTCACCCACCACGGCCCACTGCGGCTCACCGAAGAGGCAAAGCACTTTTCCCATGTCATGGATAAAGCCTGTGAGCACAAACCAATCAGGATGTCCGTCGTGGCGGATGGCTTCACCCGTCTGGAGCAGGTGCTGCAATTGATCCAACTCGATGTCGGGATCGGAATCATCCACCAGCGTATTCAGAAACTCCATCGCCTTCCACACCGGCATTTCTTTGCGGTTGAATTGCAAAAAATCTTTTTTCTTCTCCATCACAAAATCATACGACTGGTACTGATGGTTGAGCCGGTAAAACT
>JANXYC010000060.1 GCA_025350305.1 Cyclobacteriaceae bacterium
GACGCATAAGCGCAGACTTCACCCTTCTCATTCATAACTTTTACATGACCAAATACCCGGTTGTTAATGACATGTGTTTCTTCGGCTTCAAGCCGGACCGACGTGGCCTTGAGTGGCCGGGCAAAATGAATGGAGAGGTGATGGGTTGCTGTCAATCCTTCGCCATAATACGGCAACCCCAACAAGCCAATCGCCAAATCAACAAGCATGGAAACTACACCTCCATTCACAGCATCACCGCCAATTCCTCCGCGATGCATGTCTTCTACTTTTTTGATCATCACCACCGGCCGCTTTGGATCGGAAATATCAATTGAAGCGCCAATTGTTTTAAGTTGGGCCGATTGATTGAAAAGATCCTCCAATTCCTTAGTCTTCCCCTCCTCTACCCAATGTAGGACCTGATGAATTTTTGAAATGTCCATGTTCGTTAATGGCTCAAGATTAATGATTTTATAAGTGATTTGACCTAGGTAGCTGTACAAATGAAGTGGTTACACCTTGGCGTCGGGGACCCTATATGGACTTTAATCCAACGCGAATTTGAAATGCACCCACTGAAAAACTACGATTATGGAAGTGACGGGGTATTACTAAATTTGCCAAAGCTTTCGTGTTCGATTGATCGGAAGACACGTAACGCTTTGTCATTTACTAGTGCATTACTGAAAAAATAATATGTCCCTAAAAAACAGGTTTACTCAGCCCGATCTTGACCGCATCAAGGCAGCCGTGAAGCAGGCCGAGGAAAAAATTTCCGGGGAGATCGTCCCTGTATTTGTAGAACGCAGCGGCTACTACACGATCGCCAATTACCGCGGGGCCATGATCACAGCCGGTGTACTCTTTCTCATAATTATTGCATTGGATCGCTATGCGCCCTCTCCGGATGTTTATGATCCCCTCTTTATTCTTTTGTGGGTGGTCTTGGGTGGATTGGTAGGGGCCATTGCTACCAACAGCATTATCCCTCTCAAACGCGTATTGCTAAATCAAACGCACATGGACCAGGCCACGCGCAAGCGTGCCGAAAATGCGTTTCTGGTAGAAGAAGTATTCCACACTCGCCATCGCACCGGTATTATGATCTTTGTTTCATTCTTTGAACGCGAGGTTATTGTGATGGCCGACCGCGGCATCAGTAAAGTGGTGGATCAGAAAGAGTGGGACAAAATGGTGCGAAATATCATTGAAAAAATAAGGATGGGCAAAGTGACAGATGGTATCGAAACCGCCATTCTCCGTTGCGGGGAGATTCTTCTCGAAAAAGGGTTTGTCAAAACTCCGGATGATATCAACGAACTGCGGGATGACCTCCGCTTCGAAAATTAATTCCTTAATCTTTCCCCAGTACCTACTTCATGAACCGTTTCCTTCTGCTTCTATTTATTGGATTATCGTGTGTAAGCTTATCACATATAGCCATTGCCCAAAAAGAGATTCCAAAATTGTGGGGTCATCGTGTCCATGATGAAGCGCGCGTGCTGTCACAAAGCACCCTCGACAACCTGGAACAAACATTGAAAGCTTTTGAAGACTCCACCACCAATCAAATCGCAATTCTGACAATTCCGTCATTGGATGGAGAGATTTTGGAGCAATATGCCATCCGTGTAGCGCATACCGAATGGAAGCTCGGACAAAAGGACAAAGACAATGGAGTATTGTTGCTCGTCGTTGTTAATGACCGCAAAGTCCGCATTGAGGTCGGGCAGGGATTGGAGGGCGTTCTTACCGATGCCCTTAGCAGTCGCATCATCCGCAATGAAATAGCTCCCAACTTTCGCAGGGGTGACTACGATGCTGGTGTGTTAGCGGCAGCCGATGCAATCATGAAGGCTATCAAAGGCGAGTACAAAGCCGACCGACGATCTTCTTCACCCATCGGTGGTGGTGGGAGGTTTATTTTTCTGCTGATCATTTTTATTCTCTTTAGTTTATTCCGCTATCTGTCAAGAAAGGGTGGGGGTAACAGCAGCTGGTCATCCGGAGGAGGTTGGTTTATCGGTGGTGGTGGCTTGGGAGGTGGCGGTGGCGGCTTCTCCGGAGGTGGTGGAAGTTTTGGAGGTGGTGGAAGCAGTGGCAGTTGGTAAATAAATTCCAGATTTCAGGTTCTAACAGGTCAAACCCTTGCAAAACTTTCATTTTGTGACAATATTTGTCAAAGCAATTTTGTTCAAATGGAAAGAATGGGGGATGCCATCAGGAAGTTGAGAGTGGAGAAAAACTTACCGCTTCGCACCGTTGCGGCCTATCTTGATATCGATCAGGCGATCCTAAGTAAGATTGAACGGGGACAAAGAAAGGCCTCCCGGAAACAAGTAACCAAGCTTGCCGAATACTTTAAAGTAAAAGAAAGGGAACTGATACTTGCCTGGCTTTCGGACAAACTGGTAAGTGCGATGGAAGAGGAGGATATGGCTTTAGAAGCCATGCAGGTAGCAGAAGGGAAATTGTCATACGGTAAATCCACCCACTTCGATACCGACGGTGTTATCAAAAAACTCAAGACTTTCTTTCTCAAGGAAAAAAGAATTTCAAAAGCATGGCTGTTTGGTTCGGCGGCGCGCAACCAGACCACTCCATCAAGCGATATTGACGTGATGGTGGAATTGAGCCCCGGAAAAAAATACACGGTATTGGACATCCTGGATATACAATTTCAATTGCAACAATTATTTGGAAGGAAGGTGGATGTCGTGGAGAAAGGATATTTAAAACCCTTTGCGCAAAAATCCATCGAAGGAGATTTGAAGGTGGTCATCGAAAAATGAGGCCGACGGAAAAGGAAAGATTGCATCATATAAAACATGCTATCCAGCGAATAGGTACACATACAGCGGGTTTGAAAGAAGACTCTTTTATGAACAATGAAGTAGTGATTGATGCTGTGCTCTTCCAGTTTTCCATTATCGGGGAAGCAATTGGTTATGTCAATAAAGACCTGCTTGCCAAATATCGGTACCCCTGGCATCTGGTCAGGGCTTTTAGAAATTATATTGCCCATGAGTATTTTGGTATAAATCTTAAATTGGTGTGGCAAACTGTAAAGCAGGATTTGCCGGTTATTTCCACATTGGTTAACCAAATGATAAAAAATGAGTTTTGAAAATATAGAACGAAAAATTTACCAGCCAACCACCTTACCGAAGAGAAAATAGACTTACCCGCAATACCTAAAGGCGTTCATTTAAAAGAAAACGAAGACACCCGGTACAAGAAAAATGTGTTCGATCGCTGCAATGAACTGGGAGCTAAAAAAGCCTGGAAAGAATTATTCGATGATTTTCCCGATAAGGACTTCAAATTTCAGGTTGTCTTCGCCGATAAGTGGCAGAACAAAATCAACGAGTTGTTAAATTAAAAATAATCACACCTCACCTTCGATACCAGTTCCGCAAGCCTTATTTTTGACTCGCCATTAGAATCGTTCCTGAAGAAATACAGCTAATCCTAAGTATAATCCAGTTAATCCTAGTATGAAAAGAGACAAAATCATTTTCGACCTCATCGAAAAAGAAAAGCACCGCCAGCAAAGCGGCATTGAGTTAATTGCCTCTGAAAATTTTGTGTCTGACCAGGTAATGAAGGCGCAGGGCACGGTACTCACAAATAAATATGCAGAGGGCCTTCCCGGAAAACGCTATTATGGCGGTTGTGAAGTGGTCGATGAGATTGAACAATTGGCCATCGACCGCGTAAAAGAGCTTTTTGGGGCCAGTTGGGCAAACGTGCAGCCGCACTCAGGAGCGCAAGCCAACGCCGCTGTCATGCTGGCTTGTCTGAAGCCAGGTGATAAAATCCTGGGCTTTGATCTTTCCCATGGTGGCCACCTCACCCACGGCTCCTCTGTAAATTTCTCAGGAAAATTATACCAGCCTTCTTTCTATGGTGTCGAACAAGAGACGGGCCTGATTGATTTCGATAAAGTGATTGAAATAGCCCTGCGTGAAAAACCAAAGATGGTAATCTGCGGCGCGTCTGCTTACAGTCGCGATTGGGACTATAAAAAATTACGTGCAGCCGCTGATGCCGTGGGCGCACTATTACTCGCTGATATCTCGCACCCTTCCGGTCTTATCGCACGCGGCTTAATGACGGATCCTATGGAACACTGCCATATTGTGACGACGACTACGCACAAGACATTGCGCGGCCCCCGTGGTGGTTTGATTATGATCGGCAAAAACTTCGATAACCCTTGGGGGCTAAAAAACCCAAAGGGCGAGCTCCGCAAGATATCTTCCGTTTTGGATTCAGGCGTCTTCCCGGGTACACAGGGTGGCCCGTTGGAACACGTTATTGCTGCAAAAGCAATAGCCTTCAAGGAAGCCCTTAGTGATGAATATATGACCTACATCGTACAGGTAGCGAAGAATGCAAAAGTGATGGCAGATGAATTCATCAAACGCGGATATAAAATTATCTCCGGCGGCACGGACAATCATCTTATGCTGATCGATCTGCGTTCAAAGAATCTCACTGGAAAATTGGCGGAAGAGACTTTGATAAAAGCAGACATCACCATTAATAAAAACATGGTGCCCTTTGATACACAATCACCAATGGTTACTTCGGGAATGCGCATTGGTACGCCAGCTATCACCACACGAGGGATGAAAGAGAAGGAGGTGATAAAAGTGGTAGAATTGATTGATGAAGCACTTAAAAAACCGGAAGATGAAAAGCACCTGAAGGGCGTGAAGCGCAAGGTAAATTCGTTTATGAAAAAGTTTCCACTTTATAGTTAAGAGATAAATTTTTAATTCCTGCGGACGGCACTGACTTTCAGCGCCATCGGTGGGGAAACTATTTTATGATTACTGAAAAAGAAATGTCTTTCCTCGACCACCTCGAGGAGTTACGCTGGCACATCGTACGGTCCATTACCGCCATTATGATCTTAATGATCGTGTCCTTCTTTTTTACAAAGTGGATTTTCACCAACATAATCTTTGCCCCGGCCAATGTTGATTTTATAACCTTCAAGTGGCTGTGCAAGCTGGGGGAGCTTACCGGTGCCGTAGATACCCTCTGCGCGAAAGCTTTTCCCTTCAAAATTCAGAGCCGTTACATGACTGGCCAGTTTACCATGCAGGTACTTTCTTCTTTTGTAATCGGCTTTATCGTCGCGTTTCCCTATGTCATTTGGGAACTTTGGCGATTTATCAAACCAGGTCTCAAACTGAATGAACGGACGAATTCCAGCGGCGCTGTGATGGCCGTTTCTTTTTTGTTTCTGCTCGGCATTTCCTTCGGCTACTTCGTGCTCTGCCCGATGATGACGTGGTTTTTTTCTTCCTACTCCATCAGCGATGTGATCGTGAATGAGTTTGACATCACTTCGTATGTTTCTACCTTCATTGCGTTGGTATTTGGCAGCGGGTTGCTCTTTCAACTGCCGGTTGTTGTTTACTTTATGACAAAGGTCGGTCTGCTAACGCCAAAATTCATGCGGACCTACCGTAGGCATGCTATCATTGTAATTTTAATTATCGGCGCCATTGTTACGCCTCCCGACCCGTTAAGCCAGGTGTTGATCTCGGTGCCATTGTTTATGCTCTATGAAATCAGTATTTTCATATCGGCTTATGTTGTAAGACAGAAGCGAAAAGAAGAAGAGCAACAGGCGAAGACAGATGAAATGACTGCATGATCTTAAAAATTGCCATCGGCGCCGACCACGCAGGTTTTGACTTGAAAGAGCATTTAAAAAAATGGCTCGGACAAAACGGTTTTGCGATCAAAGATTTCGGTACTTATAGCAGTGAGTCTGCTGATTATCCGGACTTTGCTCACGCGGTATCAAAAGCAGTCGAAAATAAAGAATTTGACCTGGGTCTTCTCACGTGCGGTAGCGCCAATGGAGTAGCCATTACAGCCAACAAGCACCAGGGCATCCGCGCAGCAATTTGTTGGAAGGAAGAACTCGCTGCTACAGCACGAGAGCACAACGATGCAAATGTTCTCTGTTTACCGGCCCGCCACATCAGCGCCGACCTTGCTGAAAAAATAACCGATCGTTTTTTACATTCCAGCTTTGAGGGGGGCCGACATGCCCGCCGGGTGAGTAAGATCAGTTGCTAGACTAATTAATTAGAATTTGAGGAGGTGGGAAGAATCGGCTTCTCACCTCCTCATCTTCTTAATTCTCAGCACTAACGCTTCCAATATAATTCCTTCTCTTTCCGGTAGTTCTTTTTCAGATACGGAATTCTTTCTGTAATCGGCTCCATCAAACCCACTTCATCAATGATCACATCGGGTGAATCGAGCATAATCGACTTATTGATCTTGATGATATTTTCGTAATAGTCAGGTGCTTCAAAATATTTCCTGGATAAATCCCAATCCAGGAAATATCCAGACAATTTATTATGTTGAAACAGGGAAAGATCACTCCCCACAACCATAATTTTTTTATCAGACACAAGATTTTCATAAGGAGAGGGCTGTGGAAACAATGCGGCATAATCGACGCGCTTTAAAATGTGATAGCGTGATGTTAAACTTATGGAGAGCAGCCCAAGAATTAATAGCCATAACATGGTTTCAGCAATAAATCTCCTGCGAATCAATAACAGGTAGTGGCTTATAAAATAAGCAAGCGAAGGAACAAACGTGACGAAACTATGCGGTGTGCGTTCCGGCGTAAGCCAGACCTGGATAACAGCGATGCCCAACCAGAAAAAAATTACCTGGAACAACTGTGATTGATATTTTGTAAACCGCGCCGTGCGCGTTAGCATGAAAAGCGAGAACACAAAATAAGTGACCGGGACTGCACTCAAAATAAGAATTGAATTCATTCCGACAAGACTACCATTCGCATCATGGAAATTGGCCACATAAAAATGCAGCCAAAGATCATCGGTTCGCTCATAGCAATAGTACACGATGAATACGACTGCGTGTACCAATCCATATCCAAATAACACCAAAAGGATCTTGCGAAGTGTTGTGCGCGCAAATACAATCAGGATGAAAATTGTTCCGATCAAAAAGATCGTATAGGAAAACACATAAAGGGAGGCTATTCCCAAAAAAAAACCCAGATTGAGCACGATGGAATCGCGGTCCACACGAAATTCGATCTCTTTAAAAAGATTGTTCAATGCTAACAACAAGAGTGATGCGGCCAATAATTCCGGTGTGATGGCTAACATATCAAATGAGAAGAAGCATAAAAATCCGAAGATCAACGCGGGCACATAACTGCTTTCATTGTATGCTTTGCTATTGATCAGCAGAATACCAAAGTAAGAAGCCTGAAAAAAGATAATAAGTAACGCAAAGATATGGCGTGCTGTCAGCGAACGCTCAAAGAGAAAGTTCAGTACACCATCCGTAACGGCCATCATGGGAGCGGTCCGGTCGATAATTTCTACATAGAGCGTTTTGCTCCCAATGACTTCACCCAACACAATGCCCTTCAACTCCTGCAGTGTTATGGCCGGCAGATCGATCAGCAAGGGGAGACTAACCATGATGAGCAACACCAGGAGACTGATGAGCCGGTATGGATCGTTAATGCGGAAGTAGCGTAGCACAAAATCGTATTAACGTGCAAATAACTAAAAATAGTCTTTGGTCGGCTCAGACGAACGAAAAGTATATTGTGGGTGATTGACCTTTGACTTTGTTACCTTTACTAACTATTATGAGTGGCACGGTACGACAGCAAAAGTTCAGCAGGCTTATTCAAAAAGAACTGAGTGATATTTTCCAGCGCGACCAGCGTGGATTTTTAGGAAACGCCTTTATCACAATTGTCGATGTGCGGGTCAGCCCAGAACTTGGCGTGGCAAGAGTATACTTTAGCATGGTGCTGGTAAAAGACAAGAAGGCACTTCTCGAAAAACTCGACAATCACAAAAAGGAAATCCGCAAAGCATTGGGTGAACGCATCCGCAACCAGGCGCGCATTGTTCCCGAATTGGCCTTCTTCATCGATGACGTAGAGGAAAATGCCGAACGTATGGACCAACTATTCAAGAATTTGAAAATTCCTCCTTCCGATAAGCAAGAATCGTAATCCCTCCTGTTCTGAATGAATCTTCCCTTCTTCATCGCCCGGCGCTATTTTCTATCCAAGCGGCAGAAGAATTTTATTAATATCATTTCAATGTTGTCGATGGTGGGTGTGGCCTTCGCTACCGCGGCATTGATAATTGTGCTATCTGTTTTTAACGGCCTCGAAGTTTTGTTACGCTCCCTTAATACTGCCTTTGATCCGGAACTAAGGATCGAGGCGTTAAAAGGGAAATCGTTTGAAGTAAATAATCAGCTACTTTCTTCTATTCAATCGGTTCCCGGTGTGAAGATCGTCACCCAGGTAATTGAAGATTATGCTTACATACGCTATCACAATGCGGATATGGTCGTGACCATAAAAGGAGTGAGTGAAAACTTTCTCGACCAGCACCGGCTGGATGAACACATCACCGAAGGGAACTTAAGGCTGTGGCAGGACAGCATCCCTTTTGCAATTATTGGCCGGGGAATTCGCTACACACTTTCGGCAGAGGTGACAGATAATATGCATGCCCTCCAGGTTTTTTATATTAAAAACTATAAGAGCGGTACAATCGATCCGTCAAAAATGTATTCGCGGAAGAACATCCGCCCGGGGTCTGTTTTTTCAATTGAAAAAAACTACGATGAGAATTTCATTTTCGTACCATTAGATTTTGCCAGAGAACTGCTCGATTACGGCAACCGCAGGACATCCCTGGAAGTGCAAACCGATGGATCTGACCTGAACCGGGTACAAACAGCTCTTCGCCACACTATGGGAAAAGACTATTCCGTGCTCACCAACGATGAGCAACATAAAGATTTATATCGCTTAATGAAGATTGAGAAGTTGTTCACCTTCCTTTCGTTCGCGCTTTTACTCCTTGTTGTTTCCATCAATATTTTCTTTTCGCTTATGATGCTGGCCATCGACAAGAAAAAAGACATTAGCATCTTAACAGCAATGGGGGCACCGTCTTCTCTTATCAAAAGAATTTTTCTCACAGAAGGAGCTCTGATTTCTTGCATTGGTGCCACGGCAGGGCTGCTGTTCGGAGCGCTTCTATGTTATTTGCAAGACAACGTAGGCCTGGTTGGTATGGGAATGGAGAATGCGATTGTTGCCAACTATCCGGTAGAGATGAAGGTGTCGGATTTCCTGCTGACAAGTTCCGTTATCCTTGTAATCTCCATCGTACTTTCCATCCGCCCGGCAATTTTGGCTTCACGCTCCTATTCAATCGACCACCTTTGATGTAAGGTTTCGGTCAAAAACGCAAAAAATATTTTGTGGGGATTACCTATTTTGCAATTCTGCTTTTTCTGAAAAGTGTCCAAATGATCTTTTTTCGGCCCATTTGACAGAAAAGCACGGTTTTTAGCCCAAAAACGCTATGAAAGTTTCGGCAGCACAACCGTTTCAATTAATCTACTCGCTCTACCAGCACGAGTACTTGGGCTATATTTTTGAATCCTTCATCGTGCGCCTTGATGAAAAGGACAAGCTTACTTACCAGCACCAGAATATTTCATCAAAAAATGCAAGGGAATTTGCAAAGGGTCTTGACGATCGCGACTATGAGTTAATCGACCTGATGGACAGCATGAACCAGGATGCGGTGCTTCGTCACTTTTCGAAGAAAGTGATGAAGCCGGATGAATTTTTTGCCAAGGTTTTTAAGAAAGATAAGGGTGAAGAAAGACTCCTTCAGGAACAAATTGAGGCCTACATGGAAAAGCGTAGGGCGGCTGTGCTGGAAAAAATGAAAGGCAAACGGCTATATGAAATGGGGAACGATGGCGAACCCACCTGGCGTAAACTCGAGGTGGTGGACAAGCGTGCCAGCATTCAGTTTCATTTTATTCGCAATGATGAAAGCACGACCTATTATCCCACGATTACCTTCGAGGGGAAAAAAATTGAAATACCCAATACCGCTGCCTACATGGTTTGCAAAAATCCTGCGTGGGTAGTAATCGGTGGAATGCTTTACGGTTTTGATAAACCAGTGGACGGAAAAAAACTCAATCCGTTTCTTACCCGACCGAATATTGTTATACCGAAAAACCTGGAAGAAAACTATTATAATAATTTTATTACCAGCCTGATTGCTTCTTTCGACGACATTCAGGTGAAGGGCTTTGAAATCATAAAGAACACCTACGAGCCCCATCCTCTGCTGACAATTTCGGAACTGCCTCCAATCAATGCAAAGGAAGTTGCAATTCTGTTTGCCGATCACCCGGAGGATAAACCAAATAATGACGAAGCAGGAAAAATTGTGTTCGATCTTTCCTTCAAATACGGTAAATATCGCTTTCGGGGGGATGCCTTTGGAGACGTGAACGTGACGATGGAAAAAAAGGAGAATGACTATATCTTCCATCGTATCAAGCGTGACACTTCAACCGAAAAAAAATACGCACAGACGCTCATTAAACTAGGCTTACCTCTCTCTGGTAATTTTCGAACCGCCGTAGATAAAGCACATGCCTTTTCATGGATCAATGAAAACCGGGTAAACCTCCTGAACTTCGGATTTGAGGTAAGTCAGCCTGACAACCGCGACAAAAAATATTTTGTGGGTAAGGCTGTCATTGAACTTGAAGTAAAAGAAACCATCGATTGGTTTGATATTCACGCTAAAATCCGCTTTGGTGAATACGAAATTTCTTTCAAAGAGCTTCGCAAGCTTATTCTAAAAAAGAAAGTTGAGTTCAAACTTCCCAACGGCGAGATTGCCATCATACCAGAAGCCTGGCTGATTAAGTACGGTGATCTTTTTGCCATGAGCGAAACCCATGGCACGAATGAAAAACCCGTCCTCCACAAGTATCACCTTAATCTCGTGAAGGAATTGCAAGAGGGTAATCTTGCGAAAGTGCACATGAGTGAGCGCCTTCGCAATCTCGAAACATTTACTGGCATCAAAGATTATCCCCTTCCGGCAGGCTTTAACGGACAGCTACGCCCCTATCAGAAAGCAGGCTACAATTGGCTAAAATTTTTGAATGAATTCCGGCTCGGCGGGTGCCTCGCAGACGACATGGGACTTGGAAAAACGGTGCAAGCCCTGACCCTGCTACAGTCTGAAAAAGAAAAAGGGAATGTCGGCACTTCGTTGCTGATCATGCCAACCTCACTTCTATATAATTGGGAAATGGAAGCGGCTAAATTCACACCAGCCTTAAAGATTCTTACCTATACTGGTACCAATCGCAACAAAGACATTGAACGCTTCAGCAAGTACGATATAGTGTTAACCTCCTATGGTATCACCCGGCTTGATATAGAGTCACTGCAGAAATTCCATTTCAATTATATCATCCTGGATGAGTCACAGGTGATCAAAAATCCAACATCGAACATCGCCAAAGCGGTATTGCAGTTGAAGTCACGGCATAAATTGACGCTAACCGGCACTCCCCTGGAAAATACAACCTTAGACCTTTGGTCGCAGATGACTTTCATAAATCCAGGCCTGTTGGGTGGGCAAACTTTCTTTAAAAATGAGTATCAGATACCCATCGAAAAGCGACAAGATGAGGGCAAGACCAAGAAACTCAATGCCATTATCAAGCCGTTTATTTTGAGAAGGTTAAAGTCACAGGTGGCCACTGACCTTCCTGAAAAAGTTGAAAATATTTACTATACAAATTTGTCGCCGGCCCAGGAAGAGAAGTACGAAGAGGCTAAATCGTTCTATCGCCATAAAATTCTTGACCTTATCGAAAAGGAAGGTCTCAATAAATCACGCATAACCATCCTGGAGGGTCTCACTAAGCTGCGCCAACTTTCCAATCATCCTCGTATGGTGGACGCTCACTACAAAGGCGATTCGGGTAAATTGGAAGACCTGTCCCACATGATCGAGAACGCATTGCTGGAAGGTCACAAGCTCTTAATCTTTAGCCAGTTTGTAAAACATCTTGAGATTGTAAAGGAATTCCTGAAATCGAAGAAGATTGATTTTGCCTACCTCGATGGGTCGAGTATGGACCGTAAGGATCAGGTAGAACGGTTCAACAAAGACCCTGAACTTAAAATTTTTCTAATCTCTATCAAAGCTGGCGGTCTTGGTCTTAATCTCACCGAAGCTGATTATGTCTTCATACTTGACCCCTGGTGGAATCCTGCTGTCGAGCAACAAGCCATTGACAGGGCACATCGTATCGGACAGAAGAAAAAGGTTTTCACGTATAAGTTCATCACACGAAACACGGTTGAAGAAAAAATCCTTCAGCTTCAAAAACATAAACTGAAGCTTTCTGAAAATCTGATCAGCACAGAGGAAAGCATTGTGAAATCGCTGACACGCGAGGATATTGAGATGATGCTGAATTAAATTACGAATAATGAAATCTTACTCTTTATTCATTGGCTCCCACTTTCATTCGTCATTCGTAACTCGTCATTCATTTCATCCCTGGTTTTTTTCCACCGGCCATGCGACCAGAGCCAGCCTTCCGGTTGCTCACGAATTATTTTTTCTGTGGCCTTCACATAATTTTCAACAATTCGAAAATCGTTTTTTGCATAGGGGGGTTCAGCAATTTTGATGAGCTCACATTCGTAATACCCGCGCTTAATTTTTCGGCTTACAAAAAAGATAACCGGGTATCCGGTCATGATCGCCAGCTGGTTAATTCCCTGAAAAAAGGCAGTGTCCTGATTCAGAAAGGTAGTCCAATAACGTTTATCGTGATCAAGTCCGGGGAATTGGTCCGCCAGAAGAGCAAGACTATGTAGGGTTCCCTTTCGTTTGATGGCCTCGCGGCCAACGTTCTGGCGTTTGATAGGTTGTGCTCCAAATCGCTGTCGAATCCGGTTGGAGAAATCGTCGAAAAACCTGGAGCTCTGCGCCTGGTACACATAATATAACGGAGGTGTTGTGTTCAGGCAGGCACCGGCCAGCAACCACTCCCAGTTAAACTGATGCGAGGTGAGATAGATCATGGACTGGCCTTGTTTAGCGAGCGATTCTATCACTTCAGGATTTCTATATTTCATCCGTCTGTGTACCTCATCGTTCGACATGGTCAACAGCTTCAGCGTCTCTATTGGATAGTCACAAAGATTTCGAAAAAACGCTTTCTCCGTTTGCCGCAATTCAGCCAAAGATTTTTCCGGGAACGAATTCTTTAGGTTGGTTTGGATGATGTTTCTTCGGTAGCGAAGTATATAAAATCCAATTACAAAAATGAAATCCGAAATAAAATAGAGTACACGGAGGGGAAGGTGGGAAAGAAGTTTGAGTAAAAACATTGCCCGCAAAATTACGCGAATGTTTTAATTACATTTGACACTCATGGCAAGGCAGCATGAAAGATAAGGTTGTCATCATTACAGGAGGGTCTTCCGGCATCGGCAAAGCATTGGCTGAAGAGTTTGGAATGAACGGGTCAAAAATCCTAATCACAGGCCGCAATATAATCGACTTGAATGAAGCGGTTGAGCGCCTTCGGAAAAAAGGGATTACGGTTACTGGTTTTCAGGCTGATGTCAGTCGGGAAGAGGATAATCGGGCAATGGCAGCCGAAGCGATCCGGACGTATGGCCGAATAGACATTCTCATCAATAATGCCGGCATCACCATGCGTGCCCTTTTTGAAGAAGTGGAGCTTGCGGTCGTGAAAAAAGTAATGGATATTAATTTTTATGGTGTTCTCTACGCCACGAAGTTTTGTCTTCCGGAAATCATTAAGAACAAAGGTTCAGTTATTGGCATCTCATCCATTGCCGGTTACCGTGGCTTACCAGGTCGTACGGGGTACTCCGCATCGAAATTTGCACTCAACGGATTCCTGGAAGTGCTGCGGACTGAAATGTTGAAAAAGGACGTGCACGTGCTAACCGCTTGCCCAGGCTTTACGACTTCCAATATTCGCAAGCGATCGTTGACGAAAGACGGATTACTGCAAGGTGATTCGCCACGAGATGAAAACGAAATGATGACCGCAGCGGTGTGCGCCACTCATATCTACCGAGCCACGGTGAAACGAAAAAAAATAATTATCCTGACGGCCCAGGGCAAATTGGCGGTGTTCCTGAATAAATGGTTTCCGGTTTTTATGGACAAAATCGTATTTAATGAGATGGCTAAGGAGCCGGGTAGTCCGTTGAAATAAAACTTACGTCTTGTTAAGAAAAACCAGTTTGACATGGTCGGCCTTATTGATGTTTTTGTAGAACTCAATAAGCTCGTTGTAAGAATCGGCTGGAAATTCTCCTTTGTTCATCTTCAGTCTCCGGGTATAGACCAATTTCCCCTGCTCCAGTCTGAATGACGACTCATAATCACCAAAACGCGATTCAAACTTTAATGAAGAAGGCAGAAATTCCGGGTAAAGTTGTTCGGGCAGGTGGTAGCGGATTGTATCGAAGTCTATGTACGCCATCTTTCGCATAACCTTGGTTTTTCGTTCATCTAGTTTCTCAGGCACAACACCAGACCGATTCAGCAGATTAGGGGTCAGGAATAATCTCTTCCCACTAACAGAAGCATATCGTCTTAGGGTGAGTTCTGCAACAACGATAGCGGAAGGAATTTTATCCTTCCTGTTGGTCATCGAAAACGAGTTGACGTCGAAACTGGGAATCTTCATATTCCTTTGAAGCCATTTTTTTTGTTCGTCATACTTATTATTCAATACAAAATTAAGGCCTCCATTTTCATATTGGAGTCCTTTGTATTCAGTCGTTATTTTGGCCTTTGCATCTCCTGTGGGCTCAACAAAAACCTCTGCCATATTTGTCTGCACATTTTGGTTACCCCGGTAGGAAATCGTTCGAACCAACTTGCCGCCATTTTCGGTAATCATTAGTGCCTGCCGGTCGCCAGTAAAGCTACCAAGGTAGCCGAACGGGTTTGTTTGACTGGTGCATTCAAGCCATAACGTATCGGCCCCATTTGGAACGCCAACAATTATGTGATTGAAGTAGTCGATGGGAAAATCCCAAGGGACGGTCCGGGGTTTCTCTCCTCCATAAATCTGCGTGTAATAGGCCTTCACACCTACTTGAGCCAACATCGCCACCATATAGTTTGAAAGCGCTTTACAATCGCCATATCCCAGACGGTCAACCGTTTTTGATTCCATTGGTTGGAGACCTCCTATGCCTCTTTGAATACTTACATAACGAGTCTTGTTTTGTAGATACTCATAAAGTATTCGTGACTTCTCCTCGATGCTTGACGCCTCCTTTGTAAGGTTCCTTACTTTTTCAACAGCGGCTTCCGGCAGTTCCTCACGCCCCTTGTTAAGAAGTACTTGCCATTGGCCAAGATTTTCCCAAGAGTCCATTCTCCCATGATTTCCATCATACTCAAATTCAACTGGTCCGGCTATTATGTTCGGTACTATTTTTGCGAGTTCAGGGCTATATGGCTCAAATTTTACAGGCCGTATGTTTTCAAAAAACCACGTGACGGCTTCGGTATTTTGTCCACGTTGTTCCTTTACTGGTTCCTTGATGCTGGTCAATTTAAAACGCGGTGAAAGCTGCTTTGGATAAACAACAGTATACGTTGATTTTTGGATGGAGATTTCATCGTCTTCATATAGAAAGAACTCGGGTATAGAATATAAGTAGTTCATTTGAATTTCATATTCAAACTCCACCGTGTATGGATACGCCGGGCCTGATAAATCTGCCATCTTCAGCCGGTTATCTTCAAAGAGGCTAACTCCGGAAATTGCGCTTTGATCAATTATCTCATTTTGCTTCAGCTTCCTCAACACATTCCCGACTTCATCATACACGGTTCCCCTAAATGATATTATTCTTCTGAATTTATCATAACCCAATACTTCAATTGCACGGGCCTTCCCTTTCCCATTTAAAATTGTAATTACCCGGTGAACGTATTGATTGGACCTGTTCACTGCTTGTATTTCGAACTTTGAATACTCTTCCCGAATAACTGCATACATACCTTGCTGTAAATTGTCAGGTATATCGCTTACGGGATACTTCAAATCTCCAGCGAGGGAATAGGAAATGTGGGCTAGCGTCAAGCTGACAATTCCGAGAAAATGATTCATATTAATTCTTCTTCAATACAACCTGCTCTGCCTGCTTTGCCACAATTTGAGCATAAAAATCACGAAGACTAGGATATTCATCTTGTGCGAATAAAGCTTTGCTTATTACTAATAGGCTGGTAACAGAAAGCACATTTCCATTTTGGGTGACCGTGTAAGTATATTTGGCAGCGTTACCCGGTAGCACCAGCGCTTTTGGTTTTGGCAATTCTTCAACAGTCCACTCCTTCGGCAAAGTGATGCGAGCTACGTAAACTTTCTCTTCAGGGCTCCCAAAATCAACAGGGTACTGGCGTTTTTCCAACTGAAAGGGGTTCTCATCCACTCGCATTACCATGATCGGGTTTAAATACATATGGTCACCGTTAGCCTGAATATTATCGCTTATTTGAAGTTGGTGGCTTTCCTTAATTGTTTCGCCAAGCTTATCCATGTTTTCAAACTCACTGGATGAAATATTCCAGGCATAGGAAGAGGCAAGATCTTTTACATACCCTTCCTTGCCATCCTTAAAGAACTTTTTTCTTGCGCTTTGCGCATAGTAACCATCATGAGTAAACTGAATTTTCCCCTTTAATTCTCCGGCAGCGGAAAGCGTCAAGTCAGAACTTACGGTGGTCCTCGATTTTATCGGATTGATTTTGATCCATTCTGATTTTTCCGGCCTGATCATAAATCCTTCTCCATTCAGGCAGTGTTCAGGCAGAACATTTAATGGAAGGCTTCGGTCGGTGGCATCCAGCAGCAGCAATTTCCCCTCCAAATCGACGGCCGCAATTACATAATTAAATTGAGATGATATAGGATTGTCTTTACGAATAAATCCGTGGTTTCTCGTACTAATCAAAACAGGAGCGGCCCTGATGTTCGCTTTTTGCAACATGGATATCAGCATCAGGTTTATTTCAGCTGAACTCCCCTCTTGTTTTCCATGACTCTCTTTAGATTCTCATCCGAATATTTCCGGTACTGTCCGTCCCATAAGACATTTTCTTTCACATAGTTATAAATGCCGGCAATTATTTCCTTTGGATCGGACTTTCCGGCCGTGGCTTTTTCAATATGATCCTTTAAAAATCCGGATTCGTTGATAACTCCGCCAAACGAGCTGTTGTCAAGAAAATCTCTGCCGAGACCGTCCCACGAATTATTAAAATATTTAATGGGTTGATTCGGCATTTGCCTACTGCTCAGTTCAAAGTGTAAATTCAAAATATAATCTCGGTAGTAGTTAAGAATGGTTCTTCCCTAAACGCCGGAGCATCCTTTAACGCCCATCGAAAATATTTTTCGGTGTATTCAACACGTTCTCGCTCAGTGCTACTTGATGAGCCCCCGAATCGGGTACTGGTATTTCCTCCACCAATTTTTTCACGATACACTAATTCAAATGATCTTTTAACTTCGCTCGTTTCGTTTATGGATAAGGCCAAATAGCCTTGCATTAGTTTTTTGTATTCGAAATACTCAGGAATTCGGGCCCGGTACTCACCCCAGACGATTGGTATGGTGCTTTGAAAATCCCAATCCTGGAAATTGAAAAGAAATGGAGAGGTAACTTTATAGGAAACCTCAATCACCGATCCTTCTTTCACATTGGGCAATGCGATTTTTACGTTTCTCAGATTCTTATCCGTCTCTTCACGAATGATAGCATCATTCTTTAGTTTTGTTTCCACTATTTTTCCCTTCTCAAGATTATAGGTGATGGCTTTTACAGAGGTAAGATCCTCTTCGGTAGATCCATCACGGTAAAGTTGAATAGTAAGGTTTCCCCAGTCATATCCGTCCTTGGTAAGAATTTTCACTCTTCTCACACGCTCGAACTTGATTACAAAACCCTTTTCCTGGTTATAGTCAATGATCGATTCTCCATAATCGACAAGAACGACCGCCGGTGCAGTAGTGTCTTTTTCATAGCGCACCATTTTTAATTCATCCAGTGAGACGTCACCAAATTTTATTGGGAGTTTTTGAGAATACGATGCAAGCGGGAGCAATAGCAGAATGCCAAGAATTATTTTCTTCATGGTAGGTAGGTTTGGGTATGCTAAAATAGTCAAATCAGCTAACCTTAAATTAAATGCGTAAGATTACTTTTGAGACGAATAATAACGATGTCAAAAGCCAAAACCCAATTCTTCTGCCAAAGCTGCGGCTATGAATCCTCCAAGTGGTTGGGGAAATGTCCCTCGTGCGAAACCTGGAATTCCTTTGTTGAAGAGGTGGCTGCAAAAGAAGGGGCCAAAAATGACTGGCGACAGGAAAGTACGCGGTCGAAGACAATCCAGCCCAAGATGCTCGTTGAAATTGAGTCGGGTACTGAAATCCGCATGTCAACACACGATCAGGAATTAAACCGGGTGTTGGGAGGGGGCATCGTACCGGGTTCGGTGGTGTTGATCGGGGGTGAGCCTGGCATCGGTAAATCTACACTCATGCTTCAGATTGGATTGGCCTTTAAGAACCTGAAAGTGCTGTACGTGTCAGGAGAGGAAAGCGAGCAACAACTAAAGATGCGGGCAGAACGGATTTCATCCTCGTACCGCAGTGCCACGCAGTTCTATATTCTCACCGAGACAAACACGAAAAGTATTTTTCTTGCGATCGAATCATTGACTCCAGAGTTGGTCATCATCGATTCCATCCAGACGCTATTCTCTCCGATGCTTGAAAGCACACCCGGCAGCATCGGTCAGGTACGACAGTGTGCAGGAGAACTCATGAGGTTTGCCAAGGAAACCAATACGCCGGTTTTTCTCGTAGGGCATATTACTAAAGACGGTACATTGGCCGGACCAAAAGTATTGGAACACATGGTAGACACCGTGCTACAGTTTGAAGGCGATCAACATCTGGCTTACCGCATATTACGAACAACAAAAAATCGGTTTGGTTCAACGGCTGAAATTGGTATCTATGAAATGCTCGGCACGGGTTTGCGCGAAGTGAGTAATCCTTCTGAAATTTTGATTTCTCAAAAGGATGGACCCCATACTGGCGCTACGATCGGTGCAACCCTGGAGGGCAATCGTCCCTTATTGATTGAAGTCCAGTCGCTCGTGAGCCCGGCATCCTACGGCACGCCACAACGCACGCCGACAGGTTTTGATCAAAAACGATTGAACATGCTTTTAGCCGTACTCGAAAAACGCTGTGGATTCAGGATGGGCACACAAGATGTATTTCTCAACATGGCGGGTGGCATCCGGGTAGAAGATCCAGCTATCGATCTCGCTATCTGTATCTCCATCATTTCGTCCATGGAAGAAATTCCGATCTCCGATAAAATTTGTTTTGCTGCTGAAATTGGTCTGGGCGGTGAGTTGCGGGCCGTGAATCGAATTGAACAGCGCATATCCGAAGCCGAGAAACTAGGCTTCGAAACCATTTTTGTTTCCAAGTTCAATCAGAAGCCCGGTGTGCGGAATAAAATAAAAATTAATTCGTTTGGCAAGCTGACGGAAGTTATGGAGGCACTTTTCGGTTGAATTATTTTCTTATCGTTTCACAATTTTTTGCTGTTGTATAGTCAAGCCATTTCTTATTTGAAGGATATATAGGCCTGCAGGAAGGCTTGAGGTATCAATTGGTTGTCCGGCTCTTACAACACCAGCCTGAATTTAGTCGTAAGTTAATTTGTTAATTCCGTCTATTCGATTGAGCACTGTTTTTGTGTTCAGTTCTTTTCTCCCTCACAGTTTATTAGTGGTCTATCGTCTGGCGCTAAAAAAAAGTCAATGTTAATAGAGTCACCTTTGTCTAATTTGAAATACTCTGTTTCGATTGTCCTATGGCCTATTGAAATTCCTGTTAAGAAAGTATTTTCGATTGTTTTAGCCTTCAACTTATAAAAACCTTTACTATCTACATTAATTGTAGTGCATCCGATTTTTATAATCGATGTTGTCAGTAGATTTTTATCGGTATAGTCTTTAATATATCCGTAAACTATAGAGCTATCTTCTTTCATTGACTCATTTTTTGAGATCGAAATGGTATAGCCTCCCTTATTATAAGTTGGCTTGATTTGAGATAGATTCCTAGTCTGACACGAAATAATTAGGTATAGGACAGCAGGATAAATAAAATTAGCAATTTTCATACATGTGTTTTTAGCAACCCGCATTTTGTCCTTTTTGTGGTATTGAACTTCCTTACAAATTCAGCATGTTGAGAACACCGACAAGGGCGTAAATTATTTATTCTCGTACAAGGGTGTATCGTCATCCTTTAAATAAAATTTTATATGTAATGAATCAGTTTTATTGATCCTTACTGATACTGACGACCACTTTTTTCCAATAAATCCAACTCTTACAATATAATTGCCTGGCAACACATGATACTCAAAGAAGCCATTGTTTGTCGATAACACAACTCCGTTAATATTGAGCGCAGCAGGGATTTCTTGATGCTTTGATTCAAAATCGAAGCATTCCCCAACAATAATAGAACTTGAATCTTTTGTTCTATTTCTAGATATCTCAAAGGGCTCTTGTTTGGCAACTCTTTTTAAATGCCCATTTTTGGAGCATGATGCGCTAATTATGGTAATGAATAATATTGAAAATTTAACAGCCTGCATTTGTACCTATTTTTGTTCCAGTGTTTCCAATGAAATCCTTTCCTGTCAGTTCAGTTGCAATGTTATTAACTATTCTCGCTCTATCAGTTGAACTGGGAAATAAGCTTTGGAACCAGGTAGTCTCAATTGGATTCCCTGAAGCATCGAATGTCCCAGTATGTGTAAGTCCTCCCCAAACCAAATCTTGATAAAATTGAGAGGCAAGATTATAACCCTGACTTATTGGATATTGCATATACTCACAAATGAGATGATCGCATATACTTATTTGCTTACGATCTTACAATCGGATTTTAGGGTTTCTGAATTTTATCCAATCGTTTTGAAATAAGCTATCAATGGAAAGTATATTTTTCCAAGCTAGTTTATTAGAGCAATTCTCATGTGTCTTCAATGGTTCTAAATATTTGAGATTAGTAGTTAAGGAGTCTGAATAAATTCTAATAGAAATAAATGGAATATCAATTGTTTCACAACAATCACACTTTTGATCCGTAACTATCGCGCAATTTTCAGTCAACACTTTGTCACCCTTGAATTTAAATGCATCAAATTTTCCAAGGTTCTTAACAAATGTATCCGCCTCTTGCTTTAGTATTGGCATTTTGATAGTATAATCGATAAGCAATGGTTCGTTTCCTATCCTTTTGAGCTCGGAATCAGTGCAATCAATTTTGTACCAAGAATCTTTATCAGCTTCCTTTTTTGTCCCAAATACCTTATACATATCGCCCTCGCCGGGCATGTGATGATAAAAAGCCACATAAAAACCAAAGCCCTTGACAACATCTTTAAGTTTTCCTGAAAGTTCATTGTCCTTTTGGTTCAATTGGAGACCAGGATTATTCTCTTTGTTGCAACTTTGGCAAACGAAAA
>JANXYC010000064.1 GCA_025350305.1 Cyclobacteriaceae bacterium
TCGCCAGCAAGCGACGGCACCTTCGTACAGGGACAAACTTTTGTCCGGAATGACAAGATCTTCATCGATGCCCAGGATTTTTCCAAACCCTTCGCACGTCTGGCAGGCGCCGAACGGGTTGTTGAAACTAAAAAAATTGACAGAGGATTCCGTGAAAATGATTCCATCCAGTTCAAACCGGTCAGAGAAATGGAGTTTATCCTTGCCCTCTATGTAAACGTGACAATCGCCGTGGCCTTCAAAGAAAGCGGTTTGAACGGAATCAGAAAGGCGGAACGTGAGATCCTCATCAGAAGCGTTAACGGTGGCCCGGTCGATGAGGATTTCGACGGGCTCAATTTCGACGGGCTCAATTTTGTTCGATGAGCGTTTTTTTGCTGACTTAACCTTTTCAGCTTTCTCCTTCAAAAGAATCGCGGGCTTGCCTGCCGAACCTGCCGCAGCGTAGGGAGGCTTTCCCACCGAAGCCCCGATAGCAGTCGGGGCGTAGGAGGGAGAGATCACCTCTTCAATGAATTTTACTTCACCATTGAGTAGGACTCGCGTAAAACCTTTGCTGAGGAGTAATTTCAATTCGTCTTCAAGTTTTCGCCCTTTTTGAATTTTCAGTGGACACGCAATCATGACACGTATCCCTTCATTTTGTCTGTTGATCACATCCACCACCTCAGAAATGGTATCGCGCTTTACTTCTTTTCCGCTGATGGGTGAAATTGTTTTGCCGATGCGGGCAAAAAGAAGTTTCAAGTAGTCGTAAACTTCCGTCGTAGTGCCAACCGTGGAACGCGGATTGCGGGTATTTACCCGTTGCTCAATGGCGATTGCGGGCGACACACCGCGTATGTAATCCACATCAGGCTTCTCCATCCGTCCCAGAAATTGACGGGCGTAGGAACTGAGGCTCTCGACATACATCCGCTGACCTTCAGCAAAAAGCGTATCAAATGCCAGGGACGACTTGCCGGAACCGGAAAGCCCGGTCACTACAACTAATTTATTTCGCGGAATGGCAACACTTAAGTTCTTCAGATTGTTGACCCGTGCCCGCTTGATGATTATGTACTTCTTAGGATCAAGGTCGTCTAAGTAAGAATCGGGCTGGATGGCGGCGGGAGTCATCAACTAAAGTGCGAAGGTACATGTATGTCGAGATTAATTATCAAAATCCGGCTCGTAGCTGGGATCCTTGCTCCGGCTTTCTCCTCCTTCACCCTCCTCATCGTAGTCACCTCCATCAAAATCGTCGTTTGAGCCAAAATCTTGCTCTTCGCCCTTTTCAGGTGGCGCGAACTCTTCCTCTTTTGGCTTGGATTCAACATCATATCCGCCTTCACTGTTTTTGGTGGCGGGCAGCTTCACAAGGTAGGTGGCTTCCTCTGTTTCCAGCGGGAAAACAAAGATTGGCTCTTTCTTTGCGTTATTGATACGTGTTATGCTGTTCTCATACCCCGCAGGATACTGTATTTTCAGCAACTCCTTCAACTCCCCAGATAGGCTATCGAGACTTTTGATCACTTTCTTCTTACTGACAGGCATGTGCGTGGTTACGTCTGCAAAAAATATGGGACAAATTGGATAAGAAAATCCATAGGAGGCAAGAATTTTTTAATTTTTTTTTGAGCCTTTGGGGAATATTTCTATCTTTTCAGTCCAAAATAATTATAACTAACCCATACACTATCGATCTGGAGCTCTACGTTACCTAACCGTGAGAAAGAATGATAGACAACAGATCCAGCGACAGCAACTTAGTGTCGCTTTATCAACAAGGTAACGAAGAGGCTTTTGCTGTGCTCCTCCATCGTCACAAATCGCGCATTTACACGGCTATTTACCTGATTGTAAAAGACCGTTACAAAGCAGAGGATCTGCTCCAGGAAACCTTTATTAAGGCTGTAAATACCATTAAAGGTGGACGCTACAATGAAGAAGGTAAGTTTTTACCCTGGCTAAGCCGTATTGCCCATAATATGGCCATTGACGCCTTCCGTCGCAGCCGCCGGTATCCGGAGATCGTTCTGGAAGATGGAAGCCGCGTATTCAATTCCATGCAGTTTTCAGAGGATTCGGCCGAATCGTTGCAAATTGTTCAGGAAACCCAGACTCGTCTGCGCGATTTTATTAAAGAATTGCCGGCCGAGCAGAAGCAGGTACTCGTTATGCGCCACTACATGGACATGAGTTTCCAGGAGATTGCCGACAAAACCGGTGTAAGTATTAACACCGCCCTGGGGCGAATGCGCTATGCACTCATCAACTTGAGGAAGAAAATGACCAAACCCAAATATGCCTATGACCAAAACGTTTACCCAAAACGACCTGATCAGGTTTATCTACCAAGAGACAACAAAGGAGGAAGCCCAGGAGATTAGCCGTGTGCTTTCCTTTGACAGGGAATTGCAATTGCACTACCGGGAGTTGTTACTTGCTAAAAACAGTGTGGACAAAGCACAACTTGACCCTTCACCCGCAGCCGTAGAAAATATTCTCCGCTACGCACACGGGTTGGAAGTAAAACAGTAGGACCACCGTTATCCTGGATTTTCGACAACTGAGTAGGCATTTTTGCCAACTCAGTTGGTTTTTATTTTCTCCGGCACTTATTTTCCCCACTTTTGGGGCATGAATCAACTTGAAAGTACAAACTCCAGTTTGCGCGCTGAAAAAGTTGACAGTTGACAACAATCAATTGACAAAGGATTTCGTCATTTGTAAATCCTCATTCGTAACTCCGCCATCAACCTAGGAAGCAAAGAATTCAAAGTTCTTTCAGAAAAAATTTTCTCCATCGGACTTTAACTCCGCCGCCATCATGAATTTGCAGCGCAATTTTACCCGAGCGTGAGCCGATTTGATCATCGGTAAACGTAATCATCTCAACTCCATTCAGCCAGGTGGTCACCTGATTTCCTTTTACACGCACCTTCAGGTCATTCCAATCATTTTCTTTCAAGGCCTTTTCCTTTTCTTCCGTCGGTTGGATGAGCCAACCTCGTCCATACGATTCGTAAATTCCTCCGGTGTGACGGTTGGGCGGTGCCACCTCCACCTGCCAACCGCTGATCTTTGTTCCTTCGATCTGAGAATGAAAAAAGACGCCACTGTTTCCGTTCGACTCCTGTTTGAATTGAAGGCTCAACTCAAAGTCTTTGAATTCTTTTTGCGTGGCATAATAACCATACTGCTTGTCTGGCCCGCTTTCGCAAACCAATTCACCGTTTTCCACGAACCACTTTTCAGTTCCATAAATTTTCCACCCTTCCAAATCCTTTCCATTGAAAAGCGATTTCTTTTTCTGACCGTTCGCAACGAGAATCATACTAAGGCATAATCCAAGAGCTAATAGATATTTTTGCATGCAGGAGTAATTTAAGAAAAGTGGATGAATTCCAAACGACACGGATTCAATGGGTGCATTTCAAAGTGTCGCGTTGGACTAAAGTCCATGTTGGCTGGACTTGATTAACCCCAGCCTTAAGGCTGGGGTTAATCAAGCGATACTGTTAAAGGGCTTTAGCCCAAAATGAATAGTAACCGCGACAAATTGAAATGCACCCGATTCTTTTGGGCTATTGCCATCAACATGATAGCAAAATTTGAAACACCCTTAAAACGCCTGATTTTTTCAATACTCTGGTAAAAAAACCCTCGACGATCTGCCATTGACTATAAACTGTTCCTTTCTTTGCACCGTGAAAATCCTAATGGTTCATCAGCACTTCAAGACGCCACAGCAAGGTGGAGCCATCCGGTCTTATTACCTGGCGAGAGCGTTGGCAGATCGTGCGCACCGCGTGGTGATGATCACTTCGTTTAGTGAAAAAAAGTACAAAATGGAAAGCATGGAGGGCATTGAGATCCACTATCTGCCCATTGCGTACGATAATCGATTCAAATTTTATGCGCGTGGCTGGGCGTTCATTATGTTTATTGTGAAGGCCGCCGCCCTGGCCAGCAAGTTCAGGGATTTTGACAGATGCTATGCCATATCCGTTCCCCTTACTGTAGGACTAATCGCCAAATGGTTCAATTTTCGGTTTGACATGCCGTACATCTTTGAAGTAGGAGACCTTTGGCCAGACGCGCCGATTCAAATGAGTTTCATAAAAAATCCTTTTTTTCAGAGGACTTTGTATGCACTCGAACGATCGACCTATAAACAAGCAATCTCCCTGGTGGCCCTTTCTCCAGCGATTCAGTCAGCAATCGAACGCAAAGTGCCTGAAAAAAAAGTGCACTTGATTCCCAATATGGCCGACTGTGAATT
>JANXYC010000081.1 GCA_025350305.1 Cyclobacteriaceae bacterium
ATCGTCGTGTAGATTTTTAATCCGTCGGTGTAGAGGTTAAAGGGTTCGTCGTGCTCATTTTTATGATCGCGACACCAAACGAGCAACTCGCTCCGGATGTATTCGCGGAAGTACGGGGCTAATCCGGAGTGATGTGTGATCTTGTTATATTTTAATCCTAGGGGTAGCGCTTTTAATGAATCTGCAATTTCAGTTGGCAGCTTCTTGTATCTCTCCATTTGTGAAAGCACAACATTTCTTCGTTCTTTTGCACGTTCTGGAAAAATCCGTGGATTGTAAGAATACGTAGCCTTCAACATTCCAATTAATACAGCACCCTGATCCACCGAAAGGTTTCAGTGGATGACGAGAAGAACCGTTGAGCAGCCGCTTCAATTCCATACGTATTATCGCCAAAAGGAACCGTGTTAAGATAGAGTGCAAGCAAGGTATTCTTGTCATAGACTTTCTCCAATCGCGAAGCCACAATCATCTCGCGTATTTTATTGATGGGGACTGAGAAAATCCGATAACGCTTACGCGGATACAAATTCTTAACGAGTTGCTGTGTTAATGTACTTCCACCACCAAAGGCATCGTTTTGAAGTAAAATATTTTTGAACAAAACACGTCCGAGGCTTCGATAGTCAATTCCATTGTGATTATAGAAGCGAATATCTTCCGCTGACAACAAGGCACTAACAACATGCGATGGAAGTTGGTCGTAACGAATATCGGACCGCTCCTGAATAAAGTATCGTCCCAACAAAACACTATCGGCACTATAAACTTCGGAAGCAACCGGATTCTCTGCTAGTCGAAGTTCTTCGCGAGTGGGAATGCTGCCAAATGTTCCACCCAAGACCAGCAGAAATAGAAACAAAACACTCGTAAAGATTAAGCCTCCCACCAATCCAGACACGATGAGTATTTTTCTGAAGCGCAACTGTCGATTGAAGAAAATCAGAAATCGATGACTATAGGCAATTACATTACTGAATAGTTTATCGATCATGCTGATTTAAAGGTATTATCAAAACGGAAATAAGGGTAAAAAATTTTACGTTGGTCAATTATGTTGCAACCACTCTATCCATTGTAAAGTCCGCCCTTCCCAACGTGTTTACTCCGAATGGGGATACATTCAACAAGGTTTTTAAGGTCAGCCCTCCACGAGGCGGTTTAAGTTTAATCATCATGAACCGTGAGGGTCAGGAACTATTTTCAGACAACACTAACAGCGGCTGGACAGGCGATGGACATGAATCAGGAGTTTATTTTTGGTATGTCATTTCCCCATGCCCCAATGTGAGGTATATTATACCTACTTTTCCCTTTGGAACCGAATCACATAATACAGCAGTTATGCCATTAAAGTGCTGGAACAGCACTTTCTTGTTACTGGTGCGGACTTTGCTGTAGGGACCTGTAGGGACATCGTACTTAATCAAACAAACTAAATGAAACAAATCACATTAGCACTTGTAGCCCTCAGCCTCGTTTTGGCTTCCTGCAGTTCCAAGTCATCCGTCAATGGCACTGTGGCAGTTAAAATGGCAGCTTCTACAGCCTCTGGCAGTACGACTTCAGGAGGACGCATGGCAACCGATCCGTCCGGCAGAACACAGGGCGTCATTGTCCTTACTTCCGTCAAAATGAATTTCCGCGATATCAAATTTGAAGTAGACGAGGACCATAAAAAATCCAAAGCGGACTCAACGTATGAGGATATTAAATTGAAGGGCCCTTTCCTGTTTGAATTGTTGTCAGCAAACACTTTTGTTTTGCAAACCATTAGCAGCATAAGCGTTCCCAATGGGAACTACAAAGAAATCAAGTTCAAATTTGCCAAAGTCGTCAGCAATGATGCGATGAATGGTAAATCGATTTTGATTTCCGGTACCGTTAACGGAAAAGCATTTGAGTTCTGGAGCAACACGCAGGAGTCGCTGGAAATTGACTTTAGCGATAAAGCGAAAAATGTAATCGTGAACAATAACGATTTGGCGATTACAATTAAGATGGGCCTCGATAAAATGCTCGTATTGCTTCAAAATGCTATCAACTCCGGTTTAAGCGACAAAGACAACGATGGCAAAATTGAGATCGACCCCCTGGATTCTGATGGTAATCTCAATTTGCATGGCGCGATCAAGAGTGCATTGAAAGAAGAGTCAAGGTTGGAGGATGGAAAGTAGCTTAACAAAATAAAAATAAAACGAATCAAAGCCGTTGATGAAAATCAGCGGCTTTTTTCTTGCCGAATACTATTCCAACGCCAAATGACTTAACCCTACATAGATTGTAAGCTGGCAAATCTGGCACCGCTTGCGTCATGAAGCTATTCCTGCTTAATTCGCACTTGTATGGCCAAAAAAATTAATTCTGCAACGCCAGGACCTGACGTTGTCCTGATTGGCGCCGGTATCATGGGTGCTACCCTGGGTGTGCTGCTCAAAGAACTGAAACCGGAACTTACTATCGAAATCTTTGAACGTCTGTCAATCGCGGGGTCGGAGAGCTCGGATGCCTGGAACAACGCAGTACCGGCCACGAGGCCTTTTGCGAACTGAATTATACGCCCCTGGGGCCCAATGGTTCGATCGATATCATAAAGGCTACGAGGATTGCGGAATCTTTTGAGGTCTCTAAAGAATTCTGGGCCTACCTCATGAAACAAAAGTTCCTGACCAACGCAGCGGACTTCATCACACGTGTTCCACATTTCAGCCTTGTCTGGGGCGATGAAAATGTTGCATACTTGAAAAAACGTTATGAACTGATGCACAGCGCACCGCTGTTCAAGGGCATGGAATATCCAGAATATCCCAACAAACTCAATGAGTGGTTTCCCATCGTCATGCGGGGCCGGAAAAAAAATCAACCCATCGCTGCCACACGGATGGAAATTGGTACGGATGTCAACTTTGGAGCTCTTACGCGCGGCATGATCGATTATCTGAAGGAAAAGCCCGGGGTGTCTGTTCATTTTAATCATGAAGCAATCACGGTGGATTGATGGCAAAAAGGAATTGCTCTTCGGGCCGTTTGCCGGATTTTCTACGAAGTTCTTAAAAAACGGTTCGGTAATGGACCTTCCAAAATCCATTGAGTTGGAAAATATTAAGCCCATGATCTTCGCCGGGCTCAACAATATTCAGCTTACGAGATACCTGATTCAACAGGTACGTCAAACGCCGGAGGATCGCCTGGCCGCCCTTCGTGAATATGTTCCGTATGCCAAGATGGAAGATTGGGAACTGCTTGATGCAGGTCAGCGCGTACAAGTCATTAAAAAAGATGAAGACCAGGGTGGGGTGCTTGAATTTGGTACAGAAGTCGTTGTTGCCGAAGATGGAACGATTGCTGCCTTGCTGGGTGCGTCGCCGGGCGCATCAACCGCCGTAACGATCATGCTGGGGATTGTGCCGAAATGCTTTAAAGAAAGTTCGCAGACGGCCACGTGGAAGAACAGGCTACAGGAGATGGTGCCCTCCTACCGTAGGTTTTTGAGGGACAGTGATGAGTTGGTCATTGCGTCGCGGGTGCGGACACACCAGGCTTTGGGCTTGTCCGCAAACACGATGGCTTTATAAAAAAACACCGGATCAATTTTCATGAATCCATTTAATATCAGGGTTTATAACATACCAGCCGCGCTGAACACGCTTGAACAGATATTTACAAAATGATTTGTCGCCCTGGCTTATTTCACTGGTGGCCAATACGGCATTGATATAAGGGCGTCTTTTACGATACTCCGGGAGAATCTCATCGGGCATGTGTTCTGTAAAATGTAAAAAATCACTCATGTGAAATGCTCCCAAAACCTTGATATCACTTTCATCCTTTGCGTTTTTAAACTTAATTTTATTCGATTGAAGGTCTTGCATTGCCTGCATGAGCGTTATTAAATAATAGAGCATGCTGTGCCCGTTTACCTGGTAACACCTACCCGATATTTCATACTTAATGACGGAAGGGCGTGTTGCGTACCAGAACATCTTCAGGGTATCCAGGGTTGTAACTTGTTGTTGTTTATGGACTACTTTTTTGTAGTAGCCCTGCAACAAATAATGAGATGCACTGCTATGATTGTTATCCCTTTTCTGGAGAGAAGCGCCTTGCTTTACAAGTTCTGTTGCCAATGCTTTTTGATCGTGGTATAAGGCCAGCATTAAACCCGTCACACCTTCGTCCGTTGTAAAATCAATTCCGAATTTTTTAATTGTAACCATCGCTTCATGATGTCTGCCAAGCCTTACATTTTTGGCATACTCTTTTTTGTGCGCGCGTATTTCTTTCATAAAAACAACAGCGCGCTGAAGCTGCAGTTTGGCGAGTTGCTCTATCCAGTCGAACCGCTGATGATGAACGGCATATTCAAACAATTGCTTGCGTTCCTTCTTTACTTCATATTCTTTTTTGGTTGGGTCCAATGCCAATTGACAAATAGACGCCAATCGCTCTGTGCTGATGTATTCATAGCCCAGATATTTGGCCAGTATTTGCTCGGCCTGCTCAAATTTACCCTGCTCCTTGAGCCTGCGGGCTTCCTCCAGCCATTCTTCCTCGCTTGATTTTACCGTAACTACCTGGATATCGCATTTTGTTTCCCTAAGCTGCAGCAATTCCAGTACCGGGTGATTGATCCTGCTTTCAAACATATAGATATTCCTGACGGCCCGGGTAATGGCTACATAAAAGGAGTTGATATAAAATTTGTAGATCTCTGCATCTTTATCGTGCTTGTTGGATGCCCGGCTGTAATGCAGTTCCTCCTGCGCCAGCGATTCAATTGTAACACCATTTATGATTTCTTTGAACTCCTCTTCATGGTTTGAAATGAAGTTAGCCAAAATCACATTTTCATATTCAAGTCCTTTTGCCTCTTGTATGCTAAAAATCAAAGGCGTCTTAAAATATTTGGCAACTTCCTCTTTATAAATAGCGTCTGGTACAATCACCGCAAAATCCTTGCTCTCTTCTGTTCTGCGGTTCAATTCGTTTTTCCTTTTTTCGTCATCGGGGTAGAGCAGTACTTCACCTTTATGGTCACTGATGGTATTGATGAGATAATTGCTCTCCTTGTCAATAGAGCCAAAGCGGTTGTTTTTTATCTTCAGCAACCTGTTGCTGAGATCAACTACCTGTAAACTGTTCCGGTAATTGGTTTGTAATATTTTAACCTGGCTTCCGCTATCACCGGACAGGTAGAAATAGCTCTTAACTTTTGACCATGAGAAAAAATTCGGATGAACGATCTGGTTACTGTCGCCTGTGAGGATGAAATTTGTTTTGTGTGTTAATGATTGTAAAATGCTTTTAAGCTGGATATTGGTGATGTCCTGCACTTCATCTACAATAATATACTGGTAGCGTGGAGTAATTTTTTCAAGGTATTGAAAGGAGAGGATGTTGCTGTCGTACCAATTATTTTCTTTAAGCCACACCCTGTATTTCTGAAAAAGCGGATATAATTTTTCGCGGTCCGATGGTGAAAACACCGATTGCTTTACACCCAGGGAAGAGTATTCCTCTGCTGATAGCCATGCCGTATGAACAGGCGAACCTGTGATCACGCCTTTAAATTCTTCAAAAACCCGGTAAGGTTCCTGCATTTTTAACGCCTGCGCATGGCGGCTAAACCACTGTTCAAATGGCCTGAAATGAACTTCGTTGCCTGCAGGTTTTTCCCAGCTTGCCAGGTAATCGGCCAGCGATAAAAACTCCACTTCCTGATCTTCATTTTCGTATCCGTGCGCGTAATACATTTTTGATGCACGCTCTACTAAAAACGTTGACAAAGAAATATAGGCAACATTGCCGGTAAGCAACTTCAGCTTTTCCAAAACCAGTGCAGTCTTACCGCTGCCCGCAGCGCCAATGATGATCAAAGGAGGCTGAATGGACATGACGGAGGCCTGCATTTCATCAAACGAGATAAATTTATTAAGCATGTGCACGGACTGTGCAACCGGATTGAGATACGAAAGCTTTTTAATGTTATTATCCGCTTGTAAACTGACATCAGGAACGGGAATCAACTGATCGTCGGGTGGCAGCAAAGCGCCGCGTAAAAAACGACTTCGCGCATAATTGTGATCTTTGATCAGTTCCAGCAATAGCAGATACGTTTTGTTATTATGCTTTACAGGCGTAAAGAGCAGCCGGTCTTTAAGGTTTAACCGTGCGCGGTAAAATCCTGTACTTCCCATTTTACGGACATCGGCGCTTTTGAAGTCGGCCTGCTGTAATTGACTGATGGTCTTAGGGAAATTTTTCTGAATGCCATTAAGGTCCAGTTCGTTGTGGTATAGAAGATCGTAGGTCACTTAGTAATTCCGGTTTTTTATGAGGTCAAAGATAATAAACCCATTTGCTATGAATAGGTCGCTCCTACGGAGCTAATTCAAATCTTATCATTTTTATTCTACAAGCAGAAGACTCCGCTGGAGCCAAAATGCAATCCAGGTTTTATTTTTTCGTAATTTGTGGCGATGCCGGTTTATCGGATGGTTGACGGATTTTGCTGAACTACGTTCTTGGACTTACGAATTTTCAAATTTTCAAATTTTCAAATTATTTAGCCGGCACCGCTTCCATCAGCAGTGCATACGCTTTATCCAGCGCCTTACCTCCTGCTTTGGCACCGCTATAATGTCCGAGTCTTACGATTACCAAATCATGAGAGGGAATGATCGTCGTGGATTGGCCGCCTGCACCCAACATCATATAGGCTTCTTTCGGAATAGGTCTTGCTCCATCGCCGTTGATCCAAAAGAAACCGCCGTAGACGGGTCTGCCATCTTTCACCCAAGGCTGAGCAAGGGTACTCACAAACTTGACAAAACCTTCCGGCAGAATCCGCTCGTCGTTCCATACTCCATCCTGTAAATAGAGATTTCCCAGACGGGCCCAATCACGACCGGAGGCAAACTCGTATCCCTGTGTAAGGAAGTTGCCATACGGATCAGTCTCCATGATCATGGTGCGGACGCCGATCTTGTCAAAGAGTTCTCGCTGAGGGAAACTGAGATAATCTTCACCTTTCTTTTCTACGGCCAGTCGGATCAGATAATTGGTGAGCACGGGATCGGAATTGTGGTAACGCCCCACCGTGTTGGGCGGCCATTGCTGCGGTCGCATAGCCGTGTACTTGAAAGAATTAATGCCGCCGGTATATACATAGGTATGGTCCGGATAGCCCTTGGTGGAATCATAATCCGGATCTTGAGGCGCCCGGAAACGCAGTCCGCTGGACATGTGAAGAATGTCTTGAATTTTTATGTTAGCGCGTGCATCACCTTCTTTCTGCCATTCGGGAATTGGTGCAGGTTGATCTAAGGTATACACGCCTTCCCGGATGAGGATTCCCATCATCGTAGCCGTAAGACTCTTGCCCATCGACCAGCTTTCAAGCGGTGTATCTTTTGTGATACCTTCACCGTATTGCTCAGCAATGATTCTTCCTTTGTACGTCACCACAAATGCTGCAGTCAGTCCCTCCTTCAGTTCGAAGGCCGCCTTCACGGCCTGATCTACTTTCACCATGTCCACAGTAGCAGGCATAGGTTCTTTCGGCAACAAATCGCCCATTGGCCAGGGTGTGGCATTGGGGTCTGGTAAGTTGCGTTTGATTTTTTGAGGTGTATAAAATATTTTTTCGTCCCCGGCCGGCAGCGTCACGCATCCCTGACTTTGATCACCCAAATAAATTGCCGTACGGGTTATTCCACCCGGCAGGGTGATCGACACCGACTTCCTTTTAAAGTCAATCATTGGCTTGCCTACTTTTTTACGCTCATGAAAAGGACTGACGAATCCACCTACATTGGCTGCCGCAAAATCGGGGTCGAGTCCTGTAATGAATATTGCTGAGCACATAATCTTGGCGAATCCGGCAGTGTAATGCTCAAGGGCATCACCGGGAGGACCCACATACTCCGTTTTGATTTCAAACGAATCAGCGCGCGCCAGCATTCTGGCTTTTGCAAGAGCCTTGGGATCGATCGCTTCTTCCTTCGGTGCTGACTTTTTACAGGCATCCAGGATCAATACAAAACACAGTAAGACCAGGATACTTTTTAACAAAAAGATTTTATTGGCTTTCATAGGTGTGGTGTTGCAGTGTGGGAAGATAACGAAACCGGTCTGAATCCAAAACTGAATGAAGGATCAGAATTTTGGAGCGGGCAGCAAATGCTTTTGAACCTTTCCAAGCGCGGTGCGCGGAAGTTTATCCACGACCATAAATGCCTTTGGTATTTTGAACGATGCCAGGTGCTCACGACACTTTTCTTCGAGCAGAGTTATGTTAAGGTCTTTTGTTGGTACTACATAGGCGACAGGCACTTCTCCACGCACGTCATGTGCTACTCCCACTACTGCTACCTCGGCCACTCCTGCTTGTTCCAACAAAAACTCCTCAATTTCACGGGGATAAATATTAAATCCACCTGAAATAATCAGATCGCTTTTTCTACCGCACAAAGTATAGTAGCCATCAGCATCTGCGAATCCAAGGTCCCCTGTTTTGAAATAGCCGTTCTTAAATGCATTTTCCGTTGCCTCCTCCCTTTTCCAATAACCAAAAAATACATTGGGGCCTTTCACATAGACTTCTCCTATCTCCCCTACTCCGACCGGCAATCCATTTTCCGCTACAATCTTGACCGATATTCCAGGCAATGGCAAACCCACGGTTCCGGCTTTTCTTTCTCCGTGATAAGGATTACTGATGTTCATCAATGTTTCGGTCATTCCGTAGCGCTCCAAAATGGTGTGGTCATATTTTTCCCGAAAGGAAGCCAGTACATGTGCCGGTAATGGTGCGGAACCACAAACAAAGAGTCGTAGCGTGGACCCGATTTTTCGGGCAACATCCGATGGTTGGTCCAGCAAACGAATGTACATGGTGGGCACACCAAAGAAGAGTGTTGGTTGGAAAGATTGAAATTCGTCTGCAGCCTTTTGATGTTCAAACCGTTCCAGCAATCGCATCCGGCATCCTGACATCAGCCATACGTGCAGACCGTTTGCCAGCGCATGCACATGAAATAAGGGTAACGCCAACAGAAGTCGATCGTCTTCTTTGATCTGCCAGCACGTTATCAAATTGATACCGTTGACGATAAAATTATTGTGCGTGAGCATGGCCCCCTTGGATGCACCCGTAGTACCAGAAGTGTACACAATCGCCGCCGTGCTGTCTCCTGTAGTTTCAATTTTAACAGGTTCGGATGACAGCCCCTTCGCCTCCATGCGCAATTCTTTCACTTTCCAGGATGGAAAATTACCTGGAACTTCCGCGGTAGAAATTAGAGCTTTTGGATTTGCATCATTATATATATGAGTGACTTCGCGCTCCCGATAAAGAATATTGATAGGAACAAAAATGACGCCCAGTTTAGAACATGCCAGAAATAAATCAATGAACTCCACGCAATTCTCAAGGTAAACACAAAGTCGATCGCCTGATTCAAAACCACGGCCCTTCAGAAGTCGTGCCATTTGATTGCTGCGGGCATCGATTTCTCCAAACGTAAAGGTGGCCGTTCCGAACTCCAGACCGACCGCGGTCTTTTTTGCTTCTAATGAATTTGCAAATGTGTGGAGTAAGTTCATCGTTAAAAGAAGTAAGAGACGATCAAATACAACAGCGATGGACACAAAAGACATCCTAGTCCGGTATAAAAGGTAGCGGTCAAAGCACCGTAAGGAACCAGTTTGGGATCGGTGGCGGCAAGTCCGGCCGCAACGCCGCTGGTGGTTCCCATCAAGCCTCCGTAGATCATCGCTGCTTGAGGATTGTCAAGTCCGATGAATCGTGCGGCGATCGGTGTGATAATCGTGACAAAGATTGATTTGACTACTCCGGCAGCGATGCTGATGGCAATTATGTCAGAACTGGCACCGACAGCGGCACCGGTTACAGGACCAACGATGAATGTGCACGCACCAGCTCCGATCGTGGTGATGTCTTTTGGGTGATTGTATCCGAACGCTAACGCGATGACTCCTCCAATGACAAACGATAATACTACGCCCATGACCAATGATAACACGCCAACCCATCCTGTTGATTTTATCTCACGCATGTCAGCGCCATAAGCCGTGGAGACGATGGCAAAGTCGCGAAACATCGCACCGCCCAGCAAACCCATGCCCGTAAAAATTGGAACGTCTGCAATCCCCCTCAAGCCCCCGGTGACGCGTCCTCCAACATATGCAAGTAACAATCCCGATATAATTGCGATGGCCGAGCCTGGTATTTTTTTGCGAAAGACTTTTTCTGAAAGCCACCAGGATCCCAGCATGATCAGTCCCGTTACGAGAAAAGCGAACACCAACCCATTCTTAATCAAAATCTCGTTCATCAGGCTCATACCTTTCTTTTGTTGGCGAGTTTAGAAATCAAGGGCAGCATTAGTAAAGGAATGATGGTTACGAAAGTCCCTGCTGCGATGGCCACGGCCCCTCCGGAAAGCGCGGCCGATACATTCTGAATGGACGACATGGCTACAATGACAGGTATGTACATGTTGCTCCAGAAGCTGATTCCCAGCTGAGAATCTTTCGGCATCAGATTACGTTTGTTCAGCCATTGATTGACTACAATCAATAAGAACATTGAAAAGCCTACGCCACCGACATTGGCGTCGATCGCCAATACGTGACCAAGCGCTTCACCAGCGAGTTGTCCGATGAGAAAACATGCCGCCAGGATGGCTACTCCGTAAATGGTCATGTATGGTTAGGGATTAGGAGCCAAAAAGATTCGCATCTAGGAATTCATTTCGGAATTTTCCTTGCGGATCGTGCTGGGTAAGTAACTGTTTGAAATCATCAAGTTTTTCAATCCTGGATTGTAACACGGAAGGTGACATGGTGAACAACTTCGCCCAATGCGGCCGGGGATTGAAGGGTTCAAGCTGTTCCTCCATCAATGGAAGCAAATTGATGACGGTATCCCACTCCTGTTTCCAGG
>JANXYC010000097.1 GCA_025350305.1 Cyclobacteriaceae bacterium
GTCTCCTTTCTCATAAAGAATGGCGACGTCATTTACCATTTTAGCAATTTCATTTTTGTCTAGTTGGGTATGAGAAGGTTTAGTATCCTCGCTTGTCTTAGCGTCCCTTTTGCACGACACCAAGGTCAATAGAATGAAAACGCTGAGAGAATAATTGGCTATTTTCATTCGGTATTCTTAATGGTGAATAATCCCTGATTATGCCTTACGTCTGGTTATTTGAAGTTGCGAACAGGAGAGCTTGAAAATACCTGCTGTAGGCGGCTAGCCCATTGTCCTGTTGTAGTCAATGATTATTTCTTATTTAAGTCGGTAAATTTTGTCTGAAGTTCTTTTGATAGCAGTTTAAACTCCTTAAAAGTGATAATAACAACTCCATTTTGACCCATATCTCCATACTTCTCGGTTGCCTTCATTTCCTTTTAATACCGAAATGGATTCGATGGAGCCGGGGTCAATGGATTTCAAGTCCAATTTCTCGTTCTTTTTTGAATCAAATTCCAATGATTTCTCGTCAACCTTTAATACATAGAATGGTGAATCCTGAGTCGATTTAGTTTGCATCTTCTCTAATTCTTTTTTATTCGGGTCAATTTGTCCGAAGCATAGATTTTGTCCGACTGTCAAAATCGTTAGCAGAATGATTTGTTTAATTTTCATTTTTCTTAATGGATGATTCGTATTTAATGCCACCGAGCATTGCCACCAACGTGAGGATATCTAACTAGAAAAATATTCCGGAAAACGTCCTTTTTTTCCAAAGAGGCGACCCACGGTTGCAATTGCCCCTATCACAAAACGTTGCGGAGAGGGAAGGAGCATCATCGGCCTGAAAGACGTGACAACAACCGCTATCTGCAACTTGTCGGAGAAACTGCCGTCATATTTTATTTTTCCGTCCCTGACTAATCCACTTAATGTTTCCAAAAAATCCTGAATATTCATCGCTGGCCGGTGTTCCACCCTTACTTTTACCTCTTCGTTACTTTCGTTCCAGAAATTATGGGCAGCCCCGGCCGGGATTACTACACTTCCGCCCATTTCTATTGTTTCCCTTTTACCAGCAACAATAGTGGTCAGTTTTCCAGATATGACTTCCAGTCGTTCCTCGATTGTTGGATGGATATGAGGAAGCGTTGGTAATTTCTTCCCCGCTTGCATCGTGGATTCCATTTGCGCAAGACTCCCGTTGGTGTCTTTGGCTGACTTAGTAATCACGATTCGAACGCCGCTCGCCCCTAAGTCGATTGTTTGTCCAGCCTTAGCCATTTGGTACGTTTTGTTCCAAGAATGTGAACGAAATTAAGAAACGGAAACTACAATGCAACACTTGCCGGTGTTAGTGTTTAGCGACTCGCGAGCACAACAACAAGTCTAAAATTCCATCATTACCCAATTTGTTGTTGGTCACCCCGAGACGGGAAGACCAACAACGGAAATGTTTGATCATTGATTTATATGCTCCTCACATTGAGCAGATAGTATTTTCTTTATGGCCTGAATTTCATCCCCCATTGTTTGATATAATTCTTTTTTTCGCGCATTCGAATTCATATGAAAGATGGCATCGCTCATCAATAGTTTCCGGATCTGCGGAGAGGGATAAGATAGCGATTTTAATTGAGCAATATCCACCAGGGCAGTGTCCAACTCTCTTTTGACAAAATAGATATCCTGCAGACCAATCTCGGCAAAATCTTTCCCGGGATAATTGAATACGGTCAGACTGGCATCGGCCACGATGTCGGAGATGTCACCATAGCCTTCCATGTCGGCATAATACTTAAGAAGCTGTTTCTTGAGGGGAAGGTCTTTGAGGATCGCCAATTTCCCACTCGATTTTAGATCTTCGAAAGCGGATGTGCTCGGCCGGAATCGAAACCTGATTTTAGAGATCGTCTCACGCAGCGCTTTGATCACCTCGTCTCGTTCAGCCGTTTTTTGCTGAAGGAGGTGAATAAGTTGATTGCAGTTTTCAATTCTTTTATCATTTTCCCTGACCAGGCTAGCCAGTAACTGCTGGTCCTGGTTGAGATCATCGAGAAGCTGGCAGTAGTAGGTCTTCTCCAGTTCCCTGTCCCTGCGTTCTTCACTCCAGGTGTTTATTTGCAAGGCAATCAAAATGCCCACCACTACCAAAACTATTTCACCCAGCATATACAGCAGATAGCTTCCGAATTTCCCGGAGGCCGACAGATTTTGTCTAACCTTGGCGAACAGTCTTATCATTTTGAAAATCAGTCAGATCAGCGAATATAGGAATATTACAGTAGGAGGGAATAGTCCGTGAATGACTGTTGGCTCAATCTGGATTTCTGTGAATTGGGTTTTCTTCATAGTTAACAGTTTAGATTTAGGACTCTCGTCTAATCTCAAACTGTCCTATTTTCGGGGGAGCTTACAACTACAACACCAACTGAAAGATAATGGTAAAATTCAAAATAATTCCCGCAATGACGTTTATACAATGTTGTCGGTCCGTTTGCGTGTGTCGGCCCGCCGTTGGCACTCATGATCAGATGAAATGCACCTTGTCCGCTGTGTCGTCCTTCAATAGTTCAGCTGGAATGCGATTGTTCGCGCGATGGGCAAGCGGGCGAATATATTCTGTTCAGCAAAAAACTCTTTGAGCCCGCGGCAAATGACCGACAACGTTGGTGCATAAGCAGTGGCGGGCATTCGAAGCGCGTCACTGTCCCACGACACCAAACGTGTTTTGAAAAACTAAACTACAAATTTACACTGAACCCCGCCATTGATTATGCACTTTGTGTGCGCCCAGTATGGCACAACTGATTTCCAGGCGGGAAATTAGTTTGAATATCCAAAGGGTGCAAATCCCTTATGTGCACAGCATCGATGCGCATTAGTAAGCTGCAAGCTGGTTTGGAGTGATCCATGCAGT
>JANXYC010000102.1 GCA_025350305.1 Cyclobacteriaceae bacterium
CGAAAGGCTGGGTATTGACTATACCATCACCGATTCCGAGGAAGAAATCCGGTCTGCTGATAAAGTAATCTTCCCCGGTGTGGGTGAGGCCAGCAGTACTATGCGTTATCTGAAAGAAAGGAAATTGGATGAGGTTATCAAGAATCTTCAGCAGCCTACCCTCGGCATTTGTCTTGGAATGCAGCTTATGTGCCTCCATTCAGAAGAAAATAACACTCCTTGTCTCGGAATATTTGATGAGTCGGTGCTGCGCTTTAAAGGCGAATCGTTGAAAGTGCCACACATGGGCTGGAATGCACTTGAAAAAGTCACGGGCTGGCTGGATCCCACATTGGAAAGAAATTTTGTTTACTTTGTTCATAGCTTTTACGTGCCCTTAAGTTCTCAGACAGTCGCCGAAACGAATTATGGAATTTACTTTAGCGCCGCATTAAAAAAGAATAACTTCTATGCAGTCCAATTCCATCCCGAAAAATCAGCAGCGGCAGGAGTAAAAGTGTTGCAAAGTTTTTTAAGACAGTCAGACTAATATGAGAATCATCCCCGCTATTGACATTATTGACGGCAAATGCGTGAGGCTAACCCAAGGCGATTATAAAAAGGTAAAGGTCTATCGTGACGACCCCGTGGAAGTTGCCAAAGAATTTGAAGCAGCAGATCTTGAATACTTGCACTTGGTAGACTTGGATGGTGCAAAGAAGGGCAAAGTGGTCAACTGGAAAGTTATTGAGTCGATACAAGCGGAGACCGCTCTGAAGGTAGATTTTGGCGGAGGTGTAAAGACTGATGGAGAGGTAGAGGAGTTGCTGGAGCTTGGTATCGATCAAATTAATATCGGAAGTTTGGCGATCAAAGATCCCAATAAATTTATTGGCTTCCTGCAGAAATACGGAAGCGAAAACTTTGTTTTAAGTGCAGACGTAAAAAATGAATGGATTCAACTTGTCGGATGGACAGAAGCCTCTACAACAACGATCTACGATTTAACGGCTCGGTTTGAAAAGGAAGGACTTCAATACATCACCTGCACGGACATCAACACAGACGGCATGCTACAGGGACCGAATTTTGGATTGTATAAAAAATTAAAAAAGCGCTTTCCTAAACTTAAGATAACCGCCAGCGGTGGAATCAGCTCCGTTATGGATCTGAAAGAACTCAAGTATATCAACATTTATGGTGCCATCGTTGGCAAGGCGATTTATGAAAACAAAATCAACCTGTGGGAATTAAAGAAAATTTAGCCTTTGATTAGCGTGCTCACGAAAAGAATTATTCCCTGCCTTGACATAAAAGACGGGCGAACCGTTAAGGGAACCAACTTCATTAATTTGCGTGACGCCGGCAATCCTGTGGAATTGGGGTCGATGTACGCACAACAAGGCGCCGACGAGTTGGTCTTCCTCGATATCAGCGCAACCCTGGAAGCGAGAAAAACATTCGCATCCTTAGTGAAAGAAGTAGCAGAGCATATCAACATTCCTTTCACAGTCGGCGGTGGAATACGCTCAGTCGAAGATGTTGCGCCTTTGTTGGATGCAGGGGCAGATAAAGTTAGCATTAATTCAGCGGCCGTTAATGATCCTGACCTGATTGACAGATTGGCCAAAGAATTTGGATCACAATTTATCGTGCTGGCCATTGATGCACGCAAAATAATCAATCAATGGACGGTGTATACACATGGAGGGACAAAACCAACCGCTAAGAAACTATTCTCATGGGCGAAAGAAGGACAACAGCGGGGCGCAGGAGAAATTCTTTTCACCAGCATGGATCATGATGGCACAAAAAATGGTTTTGCCATTGATCCCTTGAGCAAGCTAAACCAACTTTTAACTATACCCGTGATTGCATCCGGTGGCGCGGGCAGAAAAGAAGATTTCCTGGAGGTCTTTACCACCGGTCGTGCGGATGCTGCATTAGCGGCCAGTGTTTTTCATTTCAACGAAATTCCCATTCCCGATCTTAAAACTTTTCTTAGGCACCATTCCATTTCCATCCGCTAACCCTCTATTATGGAAAAAGAGTTGAATTTTAAAAAACTAAACGGACTCATTCCGTGCATCATTCAAGATGCCGATACAGATACTGTATTGATGCTTGGTTTTATGAATGAAGAAGCGCTGGCCAGAACAAAAGCGGAAAAGAAAATCACATTTTTCAGTCGTTCAAAACAACGGCTATGGACAAAAGGTGAGACATCGGGTCACTTTCTCGAACTGGTCAGTATACAAACCGATTGCGATGAAGACACGCTGTTGATAAAAGTCAAGCCAAAAGGCCCCGTCTGTCATACAGGCGCTGACACCTGCTTTCAGGAAAAAAATAGGAAGATCGGTCTTGAATTTTTAGAGGACGTGATTCACGAACGAAAACTAAATCCAAAGGCCGGATCGTACACCAATCACCTTCTCGACAGCGGCATCAACAAGGTTGCACAAAAAGTAGGCGAAGAAGCAATCGAGTTAGTGATTGAAGCTAAGGATAATAACCAGGAAAAATTTCTCAATGAGGCGGCTGACCTGATGTACCACTACTTTGTGCTACTGGCCGCAAAAGGTTTCAAACTAGGCGATGTCGTGAAAGTCTTGCGGGATCGACATAAGAATTAGGACTCGAACAGGTAATTTTTCAAAAGGGAGTTTCTCGACAGTCCTCTTCAGGCTGCTTCCCTGATATCACAAAAGAAATCTTCTACCGTTATTTTGTGAATTGCCAATATCTTGGTCAAACTTTTGAGGGTCAGATTGGCCTTCCCTTTTTCCATTCTCCAATACTGTATTTCTGGTAACCTGTACTTTAAGGCAAAATCTTTTACCGTTGAGTATCCTTTTTTCTTGCGAAGGTTACTCAATTCTACCCCGATGTATTTTGACACTACTTGCCACGACACTGCTTTCATAATTTTTTTAAGTATTCCATGTATGACTAAAATTTCATACCATTTAATTCGAATTATTTCCGAACTGAAATTCCATTGCCTGAAAGGGTAAAATGATGCAGGAATCAATTCATTTGTGGAGAAAAATCCACACCCTCAGACCTGTCTAAAATCTGTAGCTGGATTCCAAATCCTTTCTGCGTCCAATTTTGAAAGATCAAATTTGAACCGTACTTTCGTATTTGCTTAAATACGACAATATGACTACCTGCATCCGCGTGTACGCTGACATCAACCACCTAAACGCATGTAGAGACAAAGTGCGACATGTAGGTGGATCCGTTGAATTTCTGGCTAATTCACTTAATCTGGCAGGAAACGGGGTCCGATTGAAGATACTGTTTCTACTTCAGGAAGAGGGCCAATTATGCGTTTGTGATCTCAGTGACATTCTTGGAATGAATATATCAGCTATTTCTCAGCATCTGCGGAAATTAAGAGATGGAAAAATAATTACGTCCAAAAAAACAGGGCAAACGATTTTTTACTCCATGAGCACTGAATATGCCAACATATTTAAACCCATTTTCAAACTTATCGCTGACAATAAAATTTTAGAACTAATATGAGACTCCAAATTATGCTAAGCGTCCTTACGGCCCTCGGGGCATCGTTATGCTGCATTTCGCCGATCATGGCCATCGCAGCAGGGGCCGGTAGTTTTGCCGCGTCATTTCATTGGATAGAACCTTACAGGCCCTATTTTATTTCTGCATCGGTTTTAGTCCTCGGTGTAGCGTGGTTTCAGTCCTTTCGTACCAGGAAGGCTGCTGATTGTAATTGTGACACACCAAACAAAGTATCCTTCTTCCAATCGAAAATATTCTTAAGTGCCATCACCATTACCTCACTATTGTTAATCACTTTTCCTTCCTATTCAAAATTTCTATTTCCAAAAACACCGACAACAACCGATCAGGATCAAACTGTTAATAAGAAAATCGAACTGCCGGTTTCAGGCATGACTTGTTCGGCATGCGAGCTCCATATTGAAGGTGAAGTAAAAAAACTTTCCGGCGTTTCGTTCGTGAAAGCATCGTATGAAAAAAAGTCGGCCGTTGTGGAATTCGATGAAACCAAAATAAACGCTGATAAAATCATTGCCGCCATCAATGGCACAGGGTATAAAGTAGAAGAATTGAAGGGTACGATTGCCCAAAAGGATCAAAATGGAAATTGTTGCACGAACGGTACATGCAAGAATCACTTGGCTCTTTTACCTGGCGAGGAGAACAAGAATATAACGACCATTTCAAATGTTAACGAAATCAGGAAAGTATTCAATCAGCAAAAAGGCAGGACCAGGTTTGTTGCTGTCTTATCGCCAACATGCGGATGGTGCTTGCAGGGTGCCGGGTCCATTCAGAAAACCGTTATCGGAAAAATGAAGGATAAAAATATCAGTGTAATGATCGTTTGGACGAATATGTTAAAGACGGATGACCAACGCAATGCACGTAAGGCAGCGTCCCTTTTCAATGATGAAAACATTGCACAATTTTTTGATGCAGAAAATAAATTCGGCGATATAATAGCAAGAAGACTGAGTCCCCAAGGCGAAAAGGCATGGGACATCTACTTGTTCTTCGATAAGGACACGCAATGGAACCAGGATTTTCCCAGGCCCTTTGACTATGCTCACCAGCTAAGTCCATTCTATCATAGCTGGGTCGATAAAACAAAATATTTTTGTGGCGATGACCTCACAAAAAGGCTAACTGAAATTACGGGTACGCTATGAGCAGCGCTATCATTACCGCTTCAATGATCACCTGCCCAAATTGCGGGTTCAAAAAGGAGGAGGAAATGCCAACGAATGCTTGCCAATACTTTTATGAGTGTGAAAATTGCAAGATTATTCTAAAACCAATACACGGTGATTGCTGCGTTTTCTGCTCTTACGGTACTATAAAGTGCCCACCCATCCAGGCCAGTAAGACATGTTGCTTATAGTTCGACGCGGAACCCGCATCTTGTACGTTTTATTTTCTACCTGAATTTCGCGGCATTGTTTAAGCGTTCGGCCGCATTATCCCAATTAATTATTCCGAACAGGCTATCCACAAATTCCGCCCTCCGGTTTCGATATTTAAGATAATACGAATGTTCCCAAACGTCGATTACCAAAATTGGGATCACACCCCATTGCGTAAGCTTCTCATGATTCTCGCACTGTAGCACGGTGAGCTTGTCGGTGGATGGATGGTAGCCTAGTATCCCCCACCCGTTTCCATCAACCCCTTTTGATGTTTTTGCGATCAGTGCCTTAAGCCGATCATAAGTTCCAAAATCCTTTTCAATTTGTTTCAGTAAAGTACCTGTCGGATCTGTCTTTTTATTGGTAAGGTTTGTCCAGAAAATGGTGTGGAGGATATGCGACGACAGGTGATACGAAAGTTTTTTTGTCCAGTAGTCAACGGTCTCGAGGTTGTTTTCATCGAGGGCCTTTTTAACCATCTCCAAATCTTTATTGGCTGCCCTGACCGCATCCCCATGATGAAATGTATAATGGAGGTGAACCGTTTCCTGGTCCATGCTTGGTTCAAGGAAATTCTCGTTGTAGGGCAACGAATGAAGCGCAAAGTTTCCGTTCTTATCAGTCAACCGGTCCATGCCACTTTCTTCAAGACTTTGTGAGAAAACATTGTCCACTGGCAAAAAAGAGATGCCGCCCATGATGGCGGATGCTTTAATAAATTTTTTACGGTTCATAAAATTGTCGTTTAATAGTAAACTGTCTTTTACAGGTCTGTCACGCGTACATGGAAATTCAAAATTACTTCTTTTTCTTTCTAACCTGTTTTGCCTTCTTAATTTTCAAAGCTCTTTTTACCGGCGAAATTGATTTTGTAATGGTCTGGCCATGGGCAATCTGTTTTTGGTCCTTCACTTTTGCGAGGGAATTGGCATAGGCTTCTGTCAAAAGTTTCTTTATGTAAGTCTTCGGAAATTCTTCCATGCTTTTGACCAATATGTATCGATACTGATTGCCGTTACCTAATAAGATACGGTCCGGGTCCAGTAGTGCGGCACCCCAATAAAATCCAAAATGAATATTCTTACTGGTCCTGCCCACGGCAATGGAGCAAAATGTATGTCCAACTCTATCAGTGGGCGACCATCCAAATGCCAGAGCGTTATAGTTGTCGTAAATCAATTCATTGGTCTGCGGGTACAAGTCCCAGACAAATGCCCTTAACCGCCAGACAATTTCCTGGATATTGCCGGTGAACGGTTTCAGAAATTTCAGTAAGTCCTTTGTTTGTTCTTTGCTCATTGACTTGAAATTAGTCATCCAAAGTTTGAACTGATTAATTTTCATTGATCAGCAGCTCAAACTCAGCCAACACGTTGGTTGATTCGTGAGAAACTAATTTTGACTCTTTGCTTAATTGCCTTGAAAGATGCTTTCTTCTTTCGAGTTTGCTGAATATCTCAATTAATGAAATGCTTTTCAAAACGTTTCGTTTCACAAATGTATAAGTTTGGTATATACGACAAATCCATCTCAAAACATTTACTTCGAATCAGTTAAGGATGAACCCTTTGTAAAGAAGATAGATGCTGATAAAGAAACCAACTACCTCCGCCAGAAAAAAACGTCGGTCGCTTTTCTTTTTCTCAATAAGTTTTTTTACGGTGTCAGGTAAGAAAATCCGGATAACGCCCTTAGCCAACATCATCCAACCGAGAACCGTAATGACAACCCGCCAATCGCGGGTCCAAACCTGATGGCTGACGGTAACTAAGACGCCGAGTATTATAAATAAAAATCCGGAAAAATATATCGTCGTTGGATTTTTTGCTGCATCGACTTCCATTTCAACATATAATTTATATCGGATAATGATCGCTAACGTGCTTATTGCGCCGAATAGTCCCATTACCTTAGCCAGAAATAATGAGGTTTCCATCTGGTTTTTTTTATTGTCCTGTCCCGTTATCGGGTTGCCGTGGCTCATCCTAAAATACGATTAATGTTTCGACTTCCCAAAAATTAGCGTTATCAGACTGACAGAAGTAGGATTAGTCAGACTTAGAAATAGTCTTGGATTGGATATATTTCTGCCATGAAAGGAACTACTATCCGGGTGATCGATGGTTATGAATTCATTTCCTACCATCCAGAACAATTCTCAAATGAAGAAACACTTCACCAAAGTCATGAATTTTATCAATGGCTGGACAAACGGCGCAGCGTCCGCGACTTTTCGGACAGACCTGTTCCAAGAGAAGCGATTGAAAATATTCTCCGAAGTGCATCGACAGCTCCCTCCGGTGCTCACAAACAACCGTGGACGTTTTGTGTTGTGTCTGATCCAGCACTTAAAAAGGAAATCAGAATTGCAGCCGAAAAAGAAGAACACGACAGTTATCACGGAAGGATGAATGAGGAGTGGTTGCAAGATCTGAAGCCGCTCCAGACGGATTGGAAAAAGCCATTCCTGGAAATTGCTCCGTACCTGATCGTTGTGTTTAAAAAAGCATATGATATCCTTCCATCCGGTGAAAAAAGGAACAACTACTATGTCTCCGAATCGGTGGGCATTGCCTGCGGATTTTTGCTGGCGGCCATTCACAACGCCGGTTTGGTTGCCCTGACGCATACACCTAACCCAATGAACTTCCTTTCTAAAATTCTGAAGCGGCCCGCAAATGAGCGTCCTTTCCTGTTGATCCCGGTGGGCTATCCGGTGGAGGAGACGTTCGTACCGAAGTTAAAAAGGAAAGGGCTGGAAAATGTGGCGGAGTTTTATGATGCTGTGTAATACAGGGCTCGCACTTACCCTGACGTACGGTTGGTTCTCCCGCAGATTTCGGGGATCAGCGCTTTGCTAATGGCTTCAAAATATTCAGTTATTTCTTTGAGTCAGTTTTGATTTCTTTCAAAAATTCGCCCAAATCCTCAGTAAACATTTTAGGCTTCTCATAATGTATATTATGTCCTGTATTGCTGTACTTTTTATAAACAATTAATTCAGGGTGCTTCTTACTCAATTCTTCGTTTTCCTTTTCGTAGGGGAAAATATCATCGTCTGAAACTGGGTCTAGTATTAGCATAGGTACCATTAAATTTCTATAAACAATTTTAGGTTCTATTATTGACATTGATTCCCCAAAAAGCGTTGCCTTGGTCGGCCTAAGAATATTATCTAAAAATTGAACCTCATTTTTCATGTTGAACAAATCTTCAACGCCTGGCCCAATGCTCCATAGACCAGCTTCGTCCATTGTTATCCATGCTAAAAGCTTAAATTGTGTACCTGCTTCACTGTAATCATAATAGGCTTTGTAAGCTTCAAATTGACTTTCGTACTTGGAGTACGAAAGTCTGTCTTTAAAAATTTCCTTAACTCTTTCATTCAGCTGTACTTCACCCATTTTGTGATAATACGTATTTGTCGATACAGAACCTCCGTCCTCAAGTATCAGACCAAGAACATTTTCAGGATACGAGTCATAAAATGCAGTTGTTATTATTCCGCCTCGAGACCAACCACCAATCACTGCTCTTTTAATCTTTTTGACCTCCATTAGGTTTTTAATATCATCGGCTACATGGTATAATGACACTTCATGTTTTGGGATTTTAGTTAAACCATGTCCGTAATAGTCGATTGCAATCAAATGATATCCTTTTTTAACTATATCATTGGCGATACTAGATAATTCATACCCGTTGGTGAAGCTTCCGTGTATCCATATTAACGGAATATCTTTCGAATTACCCCATTCGAGATAATGCATTTTAATATTCTTTGTCTGTATAAAGCCCCCATGCATTTTCTCATAATTCTCAAATTCTACCTTTGCGCTGTCATATCTTAGTCTAATGTTTAAAGCCTGATTTAAAGAGTCTTGGGCATAGCTTTTGTAAATTAAAAATTGTAAGAATATCAGTGTGTAAATGCTTTTCATTGCTTAGGATTATTGTGAATCCGCGGAGAAGATTCTTTTAAAAGTAAGAAAGATCGGCCAGTTCCTTTCTCATGAGTCCAATGTTAATTGTTCTTTCAAAGTCAAAGCTGTCCCATTGTCCACGTGGGAAATCTTTGTTGTAAAATGTCATTTCGTTAGATGACTTCATGTCCAGGCCCTATTCATAAGCATTTTTGTTGGGCCCTGACCATTCCGTCCGCCGTGACGGAATGGTCAGTCCTTAATTGTATTTTTTTTCCCAAGTTTCCGCGCACACAAGTCTATGTCGATGTATACAAAATTGTCAGCGGTCATTGTTATTGAGCAGACTTTATCTCAGTCAGTAGTATTGTAACTGTTGTCTTGCCAATATTCTCAACGTAATGTTTGCCTCTTTTGTCAGCCCAGTCAGCTGTACCTTTTACTTCCTCAGCATCAAATGGCTTTTCGTTTTCGGGATAAACCCTTAGCGTACCGCCTGAAATAACATAGGACGTTTTTGGAGGATGTGTATGTGTGCTGTCCTTTTCTCCAGGTTTGAGAGAATATTCTATAACTCTTACATATTCATTTTCTAATAATATTTTTGCTTTATCAGGTGAACTCTCCACAAAATCTATTTCTGTTCCGTCAATTTTGGTTGCCTTTCCATTTTGTAAGGTGTCATTCGATGGTGTCACTTTGCCGTCTTCTGCCGTCTTCGGATTTTGATTACACGAGATAGTCAGATAGAAGATTGCGATTATTAAAATTGGTTTAATCATACTCGTGTTTGTATTTGTCATCCGTGACTCGCTAACGGAACTCGTCTTAAATCATCAGTCAAGCTCTCACCGTGAACTGTTGTCAGGGCTTGCGCCCAACCCTCCGGATATATGTATTACCCATATTTCCCTTATCCTCCCCCTAAAACGTAATATCCTCATACTTCCCCTTTACAAACCGCCTGCATGAAAGCCGCCCCGCCAGCGCCAATGGCTTTAAGAGTGACTTACCCATCAACATCCTCACGCACTCTTGGATGCCTTCCGTGATCGATGGATGCGGGTGCACACACTCGGCCAACTCCTCAACACCCTTGTTCATAGAAATCAACACAGCAACGGCCTGGATAGCGCTGGAGGCATGGTGCCCCACTACCTTCATGCCGAGGATCTTCATTTTGTCATCATTGGTGGCAAGGAGTTTTATGAATCCCTGGGTGTTCCGCTTCGCGATGGCACGGGAAATGGTACTGTACTCAAGTGTGACTACTTTATAGTCGATTCCTTTTTCCTTTGCCTGTGTCTCATTCAACCCCACGCTTGCCACTTCCGGACTGAGAAACATGATGGTACTGATGTTTTCATACACCAGCTTGCGCTCGGGTCGGCCAAAGATGCGCTCCACCGCATACCGCCCTTCCAACTCTCCCACATTCACCAATGAAATGTCGGCAGTCAAATCGCCGATTGCGTAGATGTTGGAAATGTTTGTCTGCGTGTCATGATTCTCAATTCCTTTCTTCGAAGAATTGATGCCTACTTTATCATCCCACAGCTCTTCCAGGTTAGGTACCCTGCCCACCGACACCAAGGCCCGCTCAACATTAAATATTTGATGAGTAGTGTCGGTGTACTCCAGTTCATACTCCACCCGGCCATTGACAATGGTCATCTTAACCAAACGCGAGTTGCGATGGATCAACACGCCGTTGTTTTCCATGTTTCGTTCAATAATCCGTACAACATCTTCATCTTCAAAGGGAAGTATCCTGTCCCCCTTGTCGATCAGGTGGATTTTTGTTTTGCCAAATCCGCTGAAGATTGTGGCGTACTCACACCCAATGACCCCCGCTCCCACGATCACCATACTCTCCGGAAAATCTGACATCTCCTCGATCCCATCGCTGGTCATGACAATCTTTTCGTCAATGGGCAGTTCCGGCAAATTACGCGGCCTGCTACCAGTAGCCAGAACGACATAGTCGGCCCATACGGTCTCTTTGTGGGCACCGTTCACAATTTCAATTTCGTGCTGACTGATGAGATGGGCTGTGCCTTTCTTAAATTCCAGGAGACGGCTGGAAGCGCTTTTAAGAAACTCAAGTTGCTCATCCAAAAGCCCTTTGCGCTCCTGGACGGCTTTTTTAACTTCTCCATAAATCTCCGAGTAGCTGAGCGTCGGCGACTGGATATTATAACGTGTAAGGCTTTTGCGAAAAGCGGAAGCTTCGCGTGAAAGTTCCCACCAGGTTTTGGAGGACAGTGCACCGTTGGTGACACCGGCTCCCCCTACCCGGTTCTTTTCGATCAATAGTGTTTTCTTTTTAAAGTCAAGTGCGCGCATAGCCGCGGCAAACCCCGCAGGGCCTGCACCGATCACTACCAGGTCATAACGTTCCATAGATTAAAGTTAATTTTGAGCACTAAATATAATTACGACTGTGACTTTTTCAACGATTTATTTTTACGTGCTTCGGGGTAATGTGATAACGTGTTAAGGTGTCTACGTGTTAAGGTGTTAACGTTGGTCAACCATGAACACCTAATCCTACTTTGTCATATTTAGATTTTTGGGGTAACAACGAGCACGAAGATGACACAACGAGTACAACGAAGCAGGGCCAATGATCCGCTGGATCCCGATTTCGTAGTGCTCGTAGTGGTTCGTTGTGTTCTTCGTGACCATACTTCTGATTCGCTCTTCGGGCTGCAATCTTATGCTATTCAATAGATTGCCTAACTTGACAAAGTAGGACTAAACACCTTAATACGTAAACACTTTCCCTTAACTTTACCGGGATGATAGAACAATTAAAAGCCTGGGACGAGCAACTGCTACTATTTTTCAATCAGTTCCATACATCGTGGCTGGACCCAATAATGTTGTTGGTAACAAAGACCGAGTTCTGGATTCCGCTTTACATACTTCTCATCTACCTGATATTCCGTCATTACAAAAAAGAAGGATGGCTGGTACTATCGGGCGTAGTGATCGCCATTCTCCTGGCCGATCAGATTACTTCCGGCATAATGAAACCTTTCTTCCAGCGATTGCGGCCCTCTCAAGAGCCGTCCTTGGCAGGGCTCATCCACCTGGTGGACGGCTATCGCGGCGGACTTTACGGATTCGCATCGGGCCATGCCGCCAATACAACGGGTGTGGCGATGTTCGTCTTTTTGGTTTTGAAGCAAACGTACCGGTGGATTTGGATGGTTTTTATTTGGGCGTTTGTGATGAGCTACACCAGAATATATCTTGGAGTGCATTATCCGGGAGACATTTTGGTCGGCGCCCTGGTTGGACTTCTTGGGGGGTACGCAGGTTATCGCTTTTATCGATGGCTGAGGGTCAGGGTACTAAAAGTAGGCAGTAGGCAGTATGTGTAAGTTGCCAATTGCTTCGGATTGTTATTCGTCAATCGTAATTCGTAATTATTAATCGTGAGGAAAAAAATCCCACGACGAACAAGTCATGGGATTTCCATAAAGTATAGTGTGTTACTTCCCAAACAACTTTCCAAAGATATTCCCAATACTTCCGATCCCGCTTTTTTGCTGCTGGCTGATCATGGTGGAAATATCGAGGCTGGTGTTGCCGGTCATACTGCGCATCATCTGCTGCAGATCAAAGTCGATGTCATGAGGGTCATTGGCCTTCTTAATTATCTGGCTCAACACCTGAGGCACCAGGCTGGCGGCAACCGACTCGGCCACTTCCGTGGAAATGCCAAACTTGGAATTCAGGCTGCTGGTAACCGATGAGATCATTGTACTAATCACCGGGTTGGTGCTTACAGCGCGATTTCTTTCATTTTGAAACATCGCGACAATTTGCTGCATGTTGCCCCCCGCTACCTGGCCTTTGAGGTTATTAAAAATCTGGTTGGTCACCTCTTTGATCGCAGCGTTGTTAAACTGATCCGGGATGGCCTTGTTTTGAACGATTTGCTGTTCGGCATTCTGTTCAACAAGCTTTAGTAATTGTTCTAGCATAGCGTACGATTGGATTTAAAGTCAAATAACCACAATAACAGCTGAATTTTTTCTGCAATTGCAGCGATTTTCTTACATGTACATGAATTTTATTCCGGATCCCGGGTACAAGTGACCACGAGGAAGAGCCTTCCATTTCACTGTAAAAACCATTTAGATTAGTTCTTTCCCAGCAATCGTTGAATGTACTTGCCCACGATATCAAATTCAAGATTTACAATTCCACCTTGCTTCAACCGGTGAAATTGGGTGTGTTCATAGGTATAGGGTATAATCGCTACGGTGAAACCATTGGTCCTGGAATTGAAACAGGTAAGACTCACTCCATTGATGGCGATAGAACCCTTCTCCACGGTGACATTTCCGGGTGAACCGTCATATTCAAAATCGAAAAGCCAACTTCCATTTGCTTCCCTTACAGCTGTACAAATACCGGTTTGGTCGACGTGACCCTGAACAATATGACCATCAAATCGACCGTTGGCCAGCATGCAGCGTTCCAGGTTCACTTCGTCGCCAACGATCAGGCCACCGAGATTTGATTTTTGCAAAGTCTCTTCGACGGCTGTAACCCAATACTGATCACCTTCGACTTTTGTCACTGTGAGACAAACTCCATTGTGGGAAACACTTTGATCTGTTTTCAGTTCATGGCTGATAGAACTTTCAAAAAGGAAATGACAATTAGTCCCCTCCCTTTGAATGCGCTTTACTTTTCCTACGGCTTCAATGATACCTGTGAACATTTTTAAAAAATGATTCGCTAAGTTAGACAAAGTTACCAAAGGCATAAAAGGTAGGCAGTGGGCAGGAGGCAGTGGGCAGCAGGCAAAGAGTAAGTTGGCAGAACAATACTGCCACAGTTAGTCAACATGGGTCATTTGTTAGCGGGGTCACAACGAATGCCGTAGGAAATATTTCCTGGGGCATTCTTGTTTTATGACTCTCGGTAGAACTCACGGGAAATAGTGGTGGTTAGCGATATGGAAATGGACAATTCTATTACGACGAGGATAAGAAATCAGTTGATCACATTTGCCAAGATGAATAGGTCGATTACTTGTCGCTTAAAGCAAGATCACGGAGATCTACACGCACGTAACGAGCAAGGCGCTGAGCAGCATAAAAAGTCCGCTCGACAGTTTGGAATTTGGAGAACGAATAGGTAGCATTAAGAAATGAACGCAGCAACAAAACGTGCCGATTGACTTTAGAAACTGGAAGTCTTCCCCGTATATATGGGAAGTACGCGCTACCCTGTTGCGCTTATTCCATGAATTTGGGTGTATATGCGCAACGGAGTCGCGGGATCTCTAATGTTATAAGCCATTTTAAAGACCGTCAACTTTACCTATTGATAAAATGAGTTCGATTCAATCAGACATAGATATTTCAAAAACATATGAGGATTATTTATCCGAACTTAAGTCCTATTTGTATCGCTTGACTTGTGACAAAGAAATTGCAAACGACATAGCACAGGACACATTCATAAAAGTTATTGAAAAGCAAAATCAGTTTGAAGGGCACTCAAGTATGAAAACTTGGATATTTTCAATAGCGACAAATCTTGCAATTGACTGGCTTAGAAAAAGAAAACGATGGTCTGAAACAGCCCAAGATGATTCCAAAGCATTGGCTCAATCTGACCCAACTTACAGGAACACTTTTCTCAACATCCGCCAAAATTCGCCAAATGGTGAATATGATTTCAAAGAGCACATTAGTTTTTGTTTTACTTGTATCTCTAAAACATTAGTCATTGAACAACAAGTAACGCTTATTTTAAAAGACATTTATGATTTTAAGGTAAGCGAAATTTCGATAATACTTAGTTCACCTACAGGGACAGTAAAGCATTGGCTATTCTTAGCCAGACAAACTATGACTGAGATATTTGAGAGGAGGTGTGCTTTAGTAAATAAAGAAGGCGTTTGTTATCAATGCTCTGAGTTGAATGGACTTTTTAATCCAAATCAGAAAAAGCTGAAAAATGTCTTTGCAAAAGCAGACAAAGAAAAACTCTATGAATTAAGAGCTGAACTTGTAAAAGCAATCAATCCATTATGTTCAAATGGTTCAGAATTAGAGAGTTCTATTATGCAGGTTTTAAGAAAAGCAATAAATGACAAATAGTTTCGACCGTTTTTGCCGCCTCATTCGTCAAAAATGTAAAAAGCAAAAACAGCATGAAAAATAAAGCAATCAAAATCGTCTACTCTGGCTTAATTGCAGGGATTGTCAGCGAGGGGTTCTTAGGAGGAGTTTTTATGAGTTCGCCAATTCAAAAAATCCTCTATAATCCAAATTGGCAGAGTAAACTATTTCTTGAAGTAACCCCAACGAGAAATTTATTTCCTTCCGTTGCAGGAATAGTTGTATTAAGTATAGCACATAGTTGGCTCTTTACCATTTTTCAAAAATCCATTCCCGGGAATACTTGGATTAACAAAGGGCTATTTTGGGGTTTAACAATTTGGTTAATGTATTGGGTATTTCAGGAATGGTTTATTTACCACACATTACTTCAAGAACCAATTTTATTGACATTGGTTGAACTGACGATTTTGTTACTGGGCAGTTTTATAGAAGGTCTAATCATTTCAAAATTTTTGTATGAAAAAGACGGAGCGGAATCAACTAAATTATTGGCCTGAATTGAAAATTGAAGTTGATAAAATTCTACTTCAAGACCCATCAGTAAAGGAGGGGAAAATGTTCGGTTACCCTGCATATTATGTTAACGGTAAATTGGCGATTTGTCATTACGACATTGGACTTGCCTTAAAATTGCCTGCTGAAATAGTTCAAAATCTACACAATTCTCTTTAGACTTACCCTTCAGATAATCAATCAGGAAAACAGTCTTAATTCCGGTCGGTTTGTCTTTTCAAGTTCATGTATTTCCCGGGATTCACTAAACCCCGTGATCTATGAGCGAGAAGTACAAAATCCGGAATCAGGATATGCTTTATTTTGTCACGTTTACCGTAATTCAGTGGCTTGACGTATTCATCCGAAGAGAATACAAGGATATATTAATTGAAAGTCTACGCTATTGTCAAAAAAATAAAGGTCTGGAAGTGTGGGCATATTGCATCATGACCAGTCACGTCCATATGATCCTGGGTCGTCACGGAGAGCCAGGCCTGGAGGGTATCATCCGGGATATTAAGAAATTCACTTCAACGGAGATCATAAAAGCCATCAAGGACAACCCCCAGGAGAGCAGGAAGGAATTGTTATTGTGGGTGTTTGAAAGAGCCGGCAAAAACAATAGCAATAATACCAATTACCAGTTTTGGCAACAGAACAATCATCCCATCGAACTCAATACCAACAAGAAACGGGAACAACGATTAAATTATATTCATCAAAATCCGGTGGAAGCAGGGTTCGTGTTGTCGGCTGAAGAGTATCTTTACAGCAGCGCAATGAATTATGCTGGACGCCCGGAGGTTTTGTTGGATGTGATGTTGATGTAGGCCGCGGCAGCTTCGGCAGTCTAGAGACTGCAGGCATGAGAGGTCACAAGTGTCCCGAGACGGAACACTTGCGCCAGCTGGGGAGTTAAGCGCCAAAGTGAAACGACCTGATGGCAAAACCTGAATGTATTGACATCAAAAATTTTAAACCAGAATCAGAAAATTTTAAAAATGAGTTTTTAGAGACCCCCATATTTTAATTATCCTTAAATAAAACAACATGAGTTCAGGAAATATCAGCATCAGAAATACCATAGGGAATACCCCAATGATAGAATTAAAAAAAATAGTACCGGCTAATAGTGCCCGAATTTTAGCAAAATTAGAAAGTGCCAACCCAACAGGAAGCATGAAAGACAGAATGGCTAAAGCAGTAATTGAAGGAGCAGAAAGAAAAGGGTTGATAAAACAGGGAGGTACTATTGTGGAATATACTGCCGGAACAACAGGCATATCACTTGCATTTGTATGTGCATCCCTTGGTTATAATTTTCATGCCGTTTTTTCGGATGCTTTTAGCAATGAAAAGAGAATTACAATGAAGGCCTTTGGAGCTACCGTTACAGATGTATTAAGTGATAATAAAAAAATAACGGAAAAGCTCATCAAAGAGATGATTGAAACATCCAGGGGGTTAAGTGAACAAGATAATCACTGGTGGTCAGATCAATTAAACAATCATGATGCAGAGAAAGGCTATTATCCACTTGGTGATGAAATTTGGGAACAATCTGAAGGCAGTGTTGAGGCTTTTGTACATACTGTAAGTACAGCACATTCCATTCATGGGGTAACAAAATCACTTTTAAAATATAACAATAAGGTAGAAACATTTGCAGTTGAACCGGATGAGTCTGCAGTACTATCCGGACGTCCTTCCGGCTCACACAAAATTGAAGGCATTGGCATTGGTTTTATTCCACCGCTATGGCAACCGGAAATTGTAACGGAGATTTTAACTGTTACTACAGAAGATGCAATGTCTATGGCCAGAAGACTTGCCAAAGAAGAAGGAATTTTTGCAGGCACATCAACAGGAGCAAATATTGTTGCAGCCCTGAGAATAGCTGAAAGGCTGGGCCCCGGAAAAACTGTAACTACAATAATTGTTGATTCCGGACTGAGGTACATCAGTACTCCTTTATATCAATTATTATAAATAAAAATAAATTAAATAAAACAGCACACAACAAGCGGCTTCGCAATCAGTATGAAACTGCCCATTTCGCCCAAAAGAATGTTGGACATAGGCGGCTCACACGGATTGTACTGCGTAGAATTTTGCAGAAAATATTCTGACCTGAAAGCAACTGTGCTGGACTGGGCTGTGGGATTGAAAAATGCAAAAATTACATTGACCCAGGAAAAAGACGTAGCAGGTAGAATTGACCTGTTTGAAGGTGACTTTGAAAAAGAAAACCTGCCTGCAGAGAAATTTGATTTTATGTTTCTCGGCAATATCATACATGGGCTTACCGTGCAAGGCAACAAGGTACTGTTCAAAAAAATAGCCGATGCCACAGCAAGCAATGGCGCTATTGCCATTCTTGACCAATATGCAAATGTAAAAGGCTCTCTTTTTGTAAAAGGTGTTGCTTCTATGATAGGTTGGAACCTCTTTGCCTTTGCAGGTGGACGAGCTTATGACTTTGAAGTGGTGAAGCAATGGCTGGAAGAAGTAGGTTTTCATTCAGTAACCCTGACACATTTAAGGCAAGCGCCCGGGTTTTCGGTTATCAAAGCTCAACAAAGATAACAACCAAGGCGCTTTGGAACAGGAAATGCTTATGTGTGACAGAAGCACGAACCGCCAACAAGGTATTTCCAAAAGCGGGCAGTACGGCTGCTTGCAACAAAACTATGTGCCATTGCTGACTCGGCTTAAGTTTGTAGTTAGGTTTCAAATTGTGAAACCTGGTTCGGCATCGTGACAAATCGGACTACGAAAGAGTTTTGGAGAAAGCCGCCAGCAGGTAACACCGTATATACCGCATAGTGGGGATGCGCTCAAAAATGAATTTATTACCTTCGCTTCGGCTTATGGTTAGCGACCCAATTCGCAACAGTCATTCTTGCCGGCCTTGCTGCGCCGGCCTTGGCAAGCATGACTAACCCCACTACGCCGTATATACTTATCGTTGGCGGTAATGCGGCCCGACAGTTTGGACTACTGATTAAGTGACATGAGTGACCACAAAAAAGAGTATAGTAACTTGACTGACCTAATGGGAGCAGTCCAAATCATGGGTAAGTTTCAGACAATACATAACATCATTAGACCAGACTTCTTAGTTCTATTAAGAATTACAGAGGAACAAAAATCAAACGAGAAAGAGTTTGACGCATTGTACAGAGCATGTTTGACAAGGTTTTTTACTCTCATCGAGGCCGACATTTACGGGCTGAATCAACTGGACATGTATGACGGCTATGACGACAAGAAAGACAGATTTATTGAGAAATTTAAAGAAACGTACAAGCAGATTTGTAAAACTTGGAAGAAAGAAGAACTACAGAAAAAGTATTTCGACTCAAAACTTCAGGGAATCATAGAATTAAAAAAAAAGCGTGACGACTTAGTTCATCCAAAAGAAGTGGAGCACATTCACAGAGCAAGCGACAAAGACTTTCAAGTGTTAAAGACCGTGTTTGAAGACTACGACCAGTTCATAAATGACTTAATGAACGACTTCTTCTTAGGTACAACGATTGACTCAGCTTCGGTTTTTAGTTAACAACAAGAATAAACATTTATGAAACGACTCTTCGTAATAATATCATTAATCCCATGCATTTCTTTTGGCCAGTTAATTGACGAATTACCTAAAGACGAGAATGGAAATTTATCGTACACCGAGGTTATTCAACAAGAGGGTACTATGGCCGAGCTTTACCTAAGGGCAAAGAAGTGTTTTGTTGATATTTTTAAATCCGCTAATGACGTTATTCAATTGGACGATAAAGATACAGGAACAATTGTCGGAAAGGGCTTTAGTATTATTTATCATAGAATCCCGTTGAATCCACCAGTGGAGTTACAACTATGGTACACATTAAAAATTCAATGCAAGGACGGCAGATTCAAGTATGAAATAAATAACATCTATTTCCAATATGCAGGACGGACTTCACCTCCTTCCGAGGTTTTTGATAAATCTGTTTATTACAAGAAAAACGGAGAACCCAGACCAGCATATGAAAATCGAAAGAATGAAATGACTAAAAAAATTAATGAGTTAATTGACTCAATAAAATCTAAGATGAACACTCAAACAAAAAAAGATGACTGGTAAGCCGCACTACCGTCAACATATAAGGCTTAAACGAAGCTTCGCCACGTAGTAATTGAACCACGAAATGCAATGCGATCATGGCGGGGGTTCGCTGTAAGCCTCTGTTGAACTGAGGCTTCGGGAGTTTTCCCCTTATGGAATTTTAATGGTCATGAGCGTGCAGCAAGCGCCGCACGATGCGCTGCTTTTGGATGGCGGCAGGAGTTTTTCCTGGAGAAAACTGTTTGCATTCAGAAGGAGTTTGGGTATTGGATAGGAAATCATCATCATTTCACATTTGATTTTCTTTAATCGAGCAAGACGTTATCGATCCCATCATTTTTGAGGTACTGCAATCGCTCTTTACACCGATCACAGCTTTGATCTTTGATCTACATTTAACGCAAGGCTAATAAATTAATTTTAGAACAAGCTTCTGTATTTCTTGCCTACTGCTCCTTGCCTACTGCCTACTTTCTACCCTGGCTGTTCCCACCGGGATCATCATTTATTCGTTGGCTCGAGTTTCATGACAGCTTCCTTCTGATCAGGACGTACCGTGGGATACTGGATGCCCAACTGCTCCAGGTAGGTTTTGTATTTGGCGGGGTTGTAGTAAAAAGGTTTTAGCTTTGGTGCGTACTCCGTCATGATTTTTTGATTGAGATAAATGGCGGGATTGTCTTTCTCACCGATAAGGGGTGTGTACTTAATATCCTTCGTCTGTTCAGTACGATAGTACGACCATGCATTTTTCAAAGTCTCTGGTTTCAGAAGCAAGTCCAGTAATGTCATTACTTCGGCCTTGGCGCCGTACACAACTCCTTTGTGCGCAATGGGTGTTGCCATTGAAATTGCGTTGCTCCAGTGATGGCCAGGCAGCCCGGGTATGTTGGACGGATACCGCAATACGATCGTCGGCAGTGACCAACTGATATCGGCAATATCATCCGATCCTCCGCCCATCGCCATCAGTTGACGGCCCATCACATTGACGGTGCCGGTGGGTGTGGGCAATCCTAGCGTATCAAGCTTTACGGCAAGGCCTTCAATCTTGGGCGCCTTCAATTCAATTTGTGTTGCTTTCGCCAACAGTTGATCTTCCGTTGACCAAGTCGGAAGCCCAACTTTCCTGATGTTTTCATACATCACTTCTGCGATTGGCCTATTAAAATGACCGGGCCATGCCGATCCAAGAATTTCGTACGTAAATTTTGTGTCCGTCATCGTCGCAGCGCCTTCTGCCATCTTTACCCCAATGTCGAAAAGCTTTTTAATATCAGGATAAGTCCGTTCGCGGAAGTAATACCATACAGCGGCTTTTGAAGGGACCACATTCGGTTGATCGCCTCCATCAGAGATAACATAGTGCGACCGCTGGGTGAGTTCAAGGTGTTCGCGCCGGAAATTCCATCCAATGTTCATTAACTCGACCGCATCCAACGCACTTCTCCCTCGCCATGGTGCACCCGCCGCATGGGCAGCCGCTCCTTCAAAATTGAACCGGACCGAAACCAATCCGTTGTTTCCCGCATCACCATACGATACGCCCAGGTTGTTTCCTACGTGTGTAAAAATGCAGGCATCAACATCCTTAAAGTATCCCGCCCGGATGTAGAAAGCCTTGGTTCCCACTAATTCTTCCGCTACACCCGGCCAAAGCATCAACGTGCCAGGGATCTTTTCTTTCTCCATGATCTTCTTCAATGCCAATGCTGAAATAATATTTAACGCCTGACCCGAATTATGACCCTCACCATGGCCGGGAGCACCTTCCACCAACGGATCATGGTATGCTACACCGGGTTTTTGTGACGCTTTAGGAATGCAATCCACGTCCGAACCCAAAGCAATCACCGGCTTGCCACTGCCCCAGGTCGCAATCCAGGCAGTAGGTACGCCCGCCACTCCTTTTTGAATTGTGAATCCATTCTTTTCAAGAAGCGTGGTGAGGTAGTTGAATGTTTCATATTCTTGAAAGCCCAACTCTGAATAGCTGAAGAGCATGTCATTGATCTGCTGACCCAACACAGCATTCTTTTCAACTTCAAGCACGGCATCTGATTTTAACTTTTCTACATTCCGGACTTCCGATTGCGCCAAACCTGATGTGAGTGTTAGGAACACAACAAGAAAACAAAGGATATTCTTCATAGTGGATTCTTAATGTTAATCAATTCATATATGGGCGTCTCTAAAAACTCCTTGTACCCTTCTCTTCCGGAGAAGGGTGACGGGTTGAGGCCATTAAAAGGCAAGGTTTTTAGAGATGCCCATATTACTTTTTCTGTGCAGCCGCATTCATTTTTTGAACAGCCTCTTTTTGATCGGACCTCAGCGTTGGGTAGTGTATGCCCAGTTGATCCAGGTAGGTCTTGTATTTCGATGGATCATAATAGTATGGTTTCAATTTAGGTTTAAAGTCATCCATGATTTTCTTGTTCAGCGTGATGGCCGGTGTATCTTTTTCACCCATTAGTGGAATATACTTTTGATCTTTCGTCTGTTCGTTTTTATAGTAGTCCCAGGCTTGGGTAAGAATCTCTGGTTTCAACAAAAGGTCGATCAAGGTAAGGGCCTCGGCTTTGGCACCTGCAATGATGCCCTTGTGCGCGATTGGAGTTGCCATCGAGATGGCGTCTCCCCAGTGATGACCCTGCAGACCCGGGATGTTGGATGGATAGGTTAGAACAATGGTGGGCAGCGACCATGAAATGTCCGCAATATCATCCGAGCCTCCTCCCAGTGAATATAATTGGCGACCTCCCATCATCACAGGCTTGGTGTCATTGGGCATGCCGATGGTATCAACTTTTATCGCAAGTCCCTCTGTTTTTCGAGCCTTCAATTCAAGCTGGGTCGCTTTCGCCAGCAATTGATCATCCTCCGACCACGTCGGTAAACCGACCGATTTTATATTTTGATACATCGCCGTTGCAATGGGTTTATTGAAATGTCCGGGCCAGGCGGAGCCAATTATTTCATACGTGAACTTCGTATCCGTCATTAGCGCCGCCCCTTCGGCAGTTTTTATTCCTTTTTCAAAAAGCTTTTTGACGTCGGGATACGTCCGCTCGCGAAAATAATACCACACGGTAGCTTTGGATGGAACTACGTTTGGCTGGTCGCCTCCATCCGAGATCACATAATGAGAGCGTTGGGTCAATTCCAAATGTTCACGCCGGAAATTCCAGCCAATGTTCATTAGCTCGACCGCATCCAGCGCACTTCTTCCCCGCCAGGGTGCGCCTGCTGCATGAGCGGCCGCGCCTTCAAAAGTAAATTTTACAGAAATCATCCCGGTATATCCGCCATCACCATAGCCAACACCCAGGTTGCTTGATACGTGAGTAAAAATACAGGCGTCCACATCTTTGAAAATTCCCGCACGGACATAGTATGCTTTCGTACCCAACTGTTCTTCCGCAATACCGGGCCAGAGCATAAGGGTACCTGGAATTTTCTCACGCTCCATGATCTTCTTCAGGGTGAGGGCCGCCACAATGTTCAGAGCCTGGCCGGAGTTGTGACCTTCGCCATGACCCGGTGCGCCATCAACAATCGGATCATGATAGGCAACACCTGGTTTCTGCGATGCCTTGGGGATACAGTCCACATCAGACCCAAGCGCAATAACCGGCTTGCCTGATCCCCACGTGGCGGTCCATGCTGTTGGTATGCCTGCTATGCCTTTTTGAATCTTGAAACCATTCTTTTCCAGAAGTGACGTGAGATAATTGGATGTTTCAATCTCTTGAAAACCCAATTCAGAAAAACTGAATAGCATATCGTTGATCTGCTGGCCAAGGACATATTGCTTTTCTACCTCCGTGATGGCTTCCGCTTTTAGCTTTTTGATTCGGTCTTCGGTTGCAGGTTGGGCTATTACGATTTCTGACATGGACAGCAATGCCAATAGCACGACGAGGATGATATTCTTCATGGTAGGGTTAGGTTTCGGGGCAGAAGGTAGCTGCTTCCAGGAAGAGTGCAAAAACCTCTTTTATGAGTGGTCATACCCTGTTCCCAAATTCGTTGCATAAACTTTATGGAACGTCATTAAATACCGCACACTACTATTACTTTCCAAATCTTTTCCTTAACCTTCGTACCCTTTTCGAACTAATCACTCAAAACTTCAAAATCATGGCAGAAAAAAAATTGAGCGGCCAAACTGCTTTGGTCACGGGTGCAAATTCCGGCATTGGCGAAGGTGTGGCGCTATCCCTTGGCGAAGCCGGTGCAAATGTTGTTGTCAATTATGTATCCAAACCTGAAACGGCACAAGCCGTCGTGGATAAGATCAAATCCTTCGGGAGCAAGGCGATTGCCATACAGGCAGATGTGAGCAACGAGAAACAGGTGATCAGCATGTATGAACAACTTATAAAAGAATTTGGTACGATCGACATCCTGGTTAACAATGCCGGCTTGCAGAAGGATGCCAAATTTCATGAAATGACTTTAGAGCAATGGAATATCGTGATGGCAGTAAACCTTACGGGACAATTTCTATGTGCACGCGAGGCCATAAAAGAATTTTTGAGAAGAGGTGTTGTTGCTGAAAGGTCTGCAGCAGCCGGAAAGATTATTTGCATGAGTTCTGTGCACGAAATCATTCCTTGGGCAGGTCATGTCAATTACGCCTCCTCCAAGGGTGCGATTCGAATGTTCATGCAAAGCCTGGCTCAAGAGTACGGTGACCGCCAGATCCGGGTGAACAGCATTTGTCCGGGTGCGATAAAAACACCCATCAACACCGCTGCCTGGAATACACCGGAAGCGTTAAACAGCTTAATGACATTGATCCCCTACAACCGCATTGGTCTTCCCTCCGACATTGGCAAACTTGCCGTTTTCCTCGCCTCCGATGACAGTGATTACATCACCGGAGCCAGCATCTTTATCGATGGAGGTATGACTGTATTTGAAGGATTTGCCACCGGGGGATGAGAGATTATTTAAACTCCAGGTAGCGGTTACTGATTACAAATTCCAGAATTCAAATTTTAGATTAAAAATATAATCATGGCAAGCCATAACCCCGAGCAGTCCCGTCTCGATGAAAATGCCCGGAAAGTTGTACCCCTTGTAAAATGGGGACCTTACCTTTCCGAACGGCAGTGGGGCACGGTGCGCGAGGATTATAGTGCCAACGGAGATGCGTGGAACTACATCACCCATGATCATTCACGCTCACGCGCCTATCGATGGGGTGAAGATGGTATTGCAGGAATTTCCGATACGAATCAAAATCTCTGCTTTGCCCTGGCACTCTGGAATGGCCGCGACCCAATCTTAAAGGAACGTTTTTTTGGATTAACCAATAGCGAAGGCAACCATGGCGAGGACTGCAAGGAACTATACTATTTCCTGGATAACACGCCAACGCACTCCTATATGAAAATGCTGTACAAATATCCACAGCAAGCCTACCCCTACGAAGCATTGATTCACGTGAATGCCAGCCGTGGAAAATTAGATCCGGAATATGAAATTCTCGATACCGGTATATTCAACGACGATCAGTATTTCGATGTATTCATAACGTATGCCAAACATACGGATGAGGATATTCTGGTGGAGATAGAAATTGTCAACCGCGGGAAGGAAGTGGCCGAAATCACCGTGTTGCCGACTCTTTGGTTCGCCAACAAGTGGGCATGCAGTGATGTGGTCACAAAACCCTCTATCAAATTACGGAAGACTAGAAATGCTTGTGGAAGCGTAGTGACGGAGCACGAAAAATTAGGAACGTATTACTTTTATTATCAAACTCCTGACAAAACACTCTTCACCGAAAACGAAACAAACACTGAACGGTTGTTTGGCATACCCGATAACACATCGTACTTAAAAGATGCATTCCATAAGGTGATTGTCGATGGGCAGACTGATATCCTGGCCGGTAATGAAGCCGGCACAAAGTTCGCGCCTGTATATCAATTGATGATAAAAGGAAAAAAAAGCGAAAAAATTTTATTGAGGCTTTCGAAGCAGGAAAATAAAAATCCGTTTGATAATGTAGAGGAAATTTTTGCTTTAAGGCTTCAGGAGGCGGATGAATTCTTTGAAAAGTTTGTTCCGCGTGATGCCTCGGATGATCTTAAGACTATTCAACGTCAAACCTTCGCGAGCCTGCTCTGGAGCAAACAATATTTTCATTACGATGTGGAACGTTGGCTCAACGGCGATCCTGGCCTACCGCCGCCGCCTGAAAGCAGGAAGTTAGGGAGAAACAACAACTGGAAGTATCTGAAGAACGAAGACATTATTTCCATGCCCGATACATGGGAGTATCCCTGGTATGCGGCGTGGGATCTGGCATTTCATTGTATTCCCATGTCATTAATTGATCCGGTCTTTGCAAAAAATCAACTCCTGCTGGTGATGCGGGAATGGTATATGAATCCCGCCGGACAAATACCTGCTTACGAATGGAGTTTCTCCGATGTTAACCCGCCCGTGCACGCCTGGTCAGCGTTGTGTGTGTACCGGATAGAGAAAACAATCAAGGGAAAAGGAGATATTGATTTTTTAAAACGTATTTTTCAAAAGCTACTGATCAACTTCACCTGGTGGGTGAACCGCAAAGACGAAAACGACAACAATATTTTCGAAGGCGGCTTTTTGGGATTGGATAATATCGGGGTCTTCAACAGAAACGAAATCCCGAAAGGTGCCTTGCTCGAACAAGTGGACGGCACCAGTTGGATGGCCATGTATGCCCTCAACATGATGGACATTGCGTTGGAGATTGCCGTGGTCGATATTTCATTCGAAGATGTGGCTACCAAATTTTACGAACATTACGTATTAATTGCCGAATCGATCAACGAAGCCAAACTGTGGGATGAAGAAGAAGGTTTCTTCTTCGACCTGCTCACCATGCCCAACGGTGATGCAATCCCCTTAAAAGTACACTCGACGGTTGGGCTCAGTGTATTGCTGGCTGTATCCATCATTGACTTTAAGAAAATTGAAAAACTTAAAGATTTTAAGAAACGGATTGAATATTTTAAGAACTACCGGATCAAGACCGGCAAGTATCTGCCCAACGAACAGGTGAAGGAAGGTGAGAACATACTCATCTCATTGGTGAAGAAAGAAAAACTCGTGCGCATTCTTCAAAAGCTTCTGGATGAAAATGAGTTTTTGTCGCTCGGAGGAATTCGCGCTGTTTCTAAATTCCATGAGGCCAACCCATACCAGATCAATGTGGCAGGCGGCACGTACACAATTAGTTATGACCCGGGTGAATCAACCTCAGGTATGTTCGGAGGCAACTCAAACTGGCGGGGTCCTATCTGGCTCCCGACCAACTATTTGTTGATCAAGGCATTGAAAAAGTATCATCAATATTACGGTGAAACCCTTAAGCTCGAATACCCTACCGGCTCCGGTAATTTATTGAACCTTGAACGCATTTCAGATGCGTTGGCCAAACGCGTCGTTTCAATCTTTGAAAAAGATTCAGCCAACAACAGACCCGTCCATCGCGGCAATGCGGAATTCTATAGCCGTCCGGAAAATAAAGACCTGGTCCTGTTCTATGAATATTTCCATGGTGATTCAGGACGTGGCGTCGGCGCTTCCCATCAAACTGGATGGACTGCGGTCGTAGCAGAATTGATCAATGATGATGCCTGGGAGTGGGAGTAGCCGGTAGCTGAATCCTCCTGGCTCCCGCCAGCTACCAGAACCCGTCTATACCCAATAGTACGGATCGTCCCTGGGGCTTAGCGGGTATTGGTCTTCTGGAAAGTAAGCAACAACTTTGCGCCATAATCCCTTGAACAAAATGAATTCACTCAAAACTAAATTATTTTTTCTTCTGCTGCTGGCAACAATTGACAGAAGCTATTCTCAAACATTTACCATCCACGACACATTTGATGACGACCGTTACAATTGGTGGATCGGCGACACCAATGAAGGATCGGAACACATACATGATGGCAAAATGTATGTTAATATTCCAGAGGGTGGCTGGGTGCTTACCATCAACCCCTATGTGGAGTTTGAAAAGGATTTTAAAGCAGAGGTCTCCATCCGTCAAATCGAAGGTTTCGAAAATAATGGCGTCGGAATATTATGGGGGTACAGCAAGAAGGATAGTGATCAGAATTACTTTATCGTAAGTGCGGATGGCAGCGCGACATATATGTATCGACACAAGACCAAAACGGCAGTTGGAGTCCGCCAATTAATCTTGGACCAACTGTAAATACCCGGCTGGATGAGGTCTCTCCATTTCTGGCAGCGGACGGTCGCACACTTTACTACTCTTCGGAGGGTAAACCTGGTTATGGCGGAGCCGACATATTCATGACCAAACGTATGGGCGATGGTTAGACCAAGTGGAGCGAACCCGTCAACCTTCGTCCTGAAATCAATTCAAGTGCCTTCGATGCCTATTATGTACTTCCAGCTTCTGGCGACTATGCGTACATGGTGTCTTCATTGGATGGTTATGGCGGCACCGCCAAAACCAGCCAACCAATAAGAGCCGACATCCTGATCGGTGACCTGAGCACTAATAAAGAAGTAGGCGAAGCTGTCTCTGATCCAAAGACAGGTGATTATAAAACCGTACTTACGTACGGCATCAATTATGGTTTTCATGCCGCTGCCCCGGGCCACTTATCCGTCAGCGAAAACCTCGAATTGGTGCAGGTTCGGACATACACTGAAATAGAAAAGGATTTAAATCTCTTACCAATTATCGTAGGTCAAACCATTCAGCTCAATAATGTCTTCTTTGAACAAGCTAACCTGTACTCAAGTCTGAATCATATTCTGAACTCGATCGTCTGGTAGAAATTATGAAAGAAAATCCGACCATGGAAATTGAACTGGGTGGTTACACCGGCAACATAGGAAAAGAGGTCAGCTTGATTATTTTGTCCCAGGACCGGGTAGGAACCGTAAAAAAATACATGATGGCACAAGGTATTGCCAACAGGCGTATCGCCGGCAAAGACTACAGACCCTCCAACCCTGTGGTGAAAAATGATACGGAAGAGCACCGAAAAATGAATCGGCGAGTTGAATTCAAGATCACAAAGAAATAGGGCGCAATGCCTGGCATTCAAATTTTTTCAGTTTCCGGCACAGAAACCTAATGTCACATGCCCAATGCCTAAAAGCTTTTTACTAGCTTCGCCCGTTTAAATTGAGTAATGAAGCTTTACGAAAAGTATCCTGTCTCTCTAACAAATTCCCTCAGCGGAAAAAAGGAAGTTTTTGAACCTCTGAACGCACCGTTCGTAGGAATTTATTCCTGCGGTCCCACTGTTTATAGCGAAGTTCATCTTGGCAATCTTAGGACATTTACTTCCTTTGATGTGGTCTATCGCTACCTCTCTTTCATCGATTATAAAGTCCGGTATGTGCGAAACATTACGGATGCTGGCCATTTAACTAACGACGCCGGCCAGGGTGTTGACCGCATCGAAGAAAGTGCCAAACTCGAAAGTTTGGAACCCATGGAAATTGTTCAAAAATATACCAACAGTTTTCACGAGGTCTGCCAGCTCTTCAACATCCTTCCTCCCAGTATCGAGCCCACTGCAACCGGGCATATTGTTGAACAAATTGAAATGGTGAACACCATCTTAGCCAATGGCTATGCCTATGTTGCAAACGGATCCGTCTATTTCGACGTGCGCAAATTCATGGAGAAACATACCTACGGTGAATTGAGTGGACGAAATATTGATGAACTGCTGGAAGGAACACGTGACTTGGACAGGCAGGATGAAAAAAGAAATTCAGTGGACTTCGCAATTTGGAAAGCCGTTTCGCCGAATCATATCCAGCGATGGAATTCCCCGTGGGGTCTGGGCATACCGGGGTGGCATCTGGAATGCTCTGTCATGAGCTCAAAATATTTAGGTAGGCAATTTGATATCCACGGTGGTGGCATGGACCTTAAATTTCCACACCACGAATGTGAAATCGCCCAAAGCGTTGGCGCATATGGTAAGGAGCCGGTTCGTTACTGGATGCATACAAATATGCTGACAGTAAACGGTGAAAAAATGAGTAAGTCGAAAGGGAATTCTTTTTTACCAAAAGAATTATTTTCCGGCACGCACCCCCTTCTAGACAAATCGTATAGTCCGATGGCCGTGCGGTTTTTTATGTTGCAATCACATTATTCAAGCACACTTGATTTCTCTAATGAAGCGCTGAGCGCGGCGGAGAAGGGATACAAGAAATTGAGTTCATCACTGACGTTCATTAAATCATTGAATCACCCGGGCACGTCCACCTCTGATTCATCAATCGACCAAACACTGAAGGCCCTGGTAGCATCCTGTTATCAAAACATGAGCGATGATTTCAATACCGCTACAACGCTGGCGGTTTTGTTTGAGATGTCATCGCGTATAAATGACTTCAAGTCAGGCAATGTTCTACTTTCAAATATTGATCCAACGGTCTTTGATACGTTCAAAAAGGCCTATGTTGGATTTATGGAAAATGTACTGGGATTAAAACAGGAATCCGGCGTGAGCGATCACTTGCTGGAGGGAACCATCAAGGTGTTAATTGAGTTAAGAAAAAAAGCGCGCACCGACCGCAATTTTGCGTTGTCTGATAAAATAAGAGACGACCTGAAAGCCATTGGTGTACAACTGAAAGATGGAAAAGATGGCGAAATCACTTACTCGATTGAGTAATTAATCGGTAACTTGATCTAGCTACCCAGCGCCCAGCGCCCAGAACCCAGCACATGCTCAAGAAAATCTTCATCTTCCCCATCCGCATCTACCAACTCACGCTCTCGCCCATCCTGGGTTCCCATTGCCGTCACGCGCCCACGTGTTCACAATATGCGATTGAGGCCATTCAGGAGTGGGGGGTGCTAAAAGGTGCCTGGATAGGAGCCAAAAGAATAGCACGTTGCCATCCATGGGGAACAAGCGGGTACGACCCGGTTCCCAAAAAACAAAAATAAACCACTCCTGTTTTTTTACCTTCTCTTTTGAAAAAATAAAATATACATTTAAAAGTTAACACATCTAAATTTTCTTCATGCCCGATTTTCAAATCAAGAAAAATCCCAAGACCTACGATGTCTGCATTGTCGGCTCGGGGGCCGGTGGTGGGATGGCCGCATACGTTTTGGCGAAGGCAGGAATCAAAGTTGTGCTGCTGGAGGCGGGGCCTCTTTATGATCCTGCCATCAATACAACACAACTGAAATGGCCGTGGGAATCCCCTCGCAGAGGTGCCGGCCATCAAGGAAGGCCATTCGGTGATTTTGACGCGGCCTATGGCGGCTGGGAAATTGATGGTGAGCCATATACTCATAAAAACGATACAAAATTTGACTGGTTCCGGTCTCGGATGATTGGAGGGCGCACCAACCACTGGGGAAGAATTTCCCTGCGCTTTGGCCCAAAAGACTTTAAACGAAAAAGCATTGATGGCCTTGGTGAAGATTGGCCGATCGGCTACGAAGATGTAGCTCCCTACTATGATAAGGTAGATCAACTCATCGGTATATTCGGCACAAAAGAAAATCTACCCAATGAACCCGATGGGATTTTTCTTCCACCACCAAAGCCACGCCTGCATGAATTATTTGTGAAAGAGGCCGCGACTGCTATTGGCATTCCGGTCATTCCTTCCAGGCTCTCCATTCTTACGACGAAACTTCCTAACAATAATGAAAGAGGTGCCTGTTTCTACTGCGCCCAATGCAATCGCGGTTGTACAGTCTATGGTGATTTCTCATCATCCTCCGTCCTGGTCAAGCCTGCGTTGAAGTCAGGCAATGTTGATGTCATCGCCAATGCGATGGCAAGAGAGGTGTTGACGAGTAGCGAAGGCATCGCTACCGGCATTTCGTACGTTGATAAAAATGACTTACAAGAGTATCAGGTATTTGCGAAAGTGGTGGTGCTGGCTGCCAGTGCGGGCGAATCCGCTCGCCTTTTGCTGAATTCAAAATCAACGAAACACCCGGGAGGATTGGCCAACGCCAGCGGAGTGATCGGAAAATATCTTCACGATTCCACGGGCGTCGCCATGGGTGGTGTGATGACCAAGTTATTTGGCCGTAAGCGATACAACGAAGATGGCGTTGGTGGCTTGCATGTATATACTCCCTGGTGGCTCGAAAACAAAAAACTGGATTTCCCCCGAGGCTATCATATTGAGTACTGGGGTGGCATGGGTATGCCCGGCTATGGTTTTGGATTTGGAATGCAAAACACAAATGGAAAATACCCTGGCCGCGATGGCGTGAGAAAAGAAGCCGGGGGTTACGGCGCATCTCTTAAAGATGACTACCGCTACTATTATGGAGCCTCTTTTGGGATGGCAGGACGTGGTGAAGCAATAGCGCGCGAAGACAACTACTGTGAGATCGATCCTACAACCGTAGATAAATATGGAATTCCCGTTTTACGATTTCATTATACATGGAGTGATTATGAAATCAAGCAGGCAAAGCACATGCAAGACACTTTTCAAGAGATTATTCATAAAATGGGCGGAGAAATTACCTGGGGCGTAAAAGGAAAGGAAGACGACTACGGATTAGAAACCCCGGGAAGAATTATTCACGAAGTGGGAACGGTTCGAATGGGCAACGACCCAAAGAAATCGGCGTTGAACAAATACAGCCAGGCACATGATTGCAAGAATCTTTTCGTTGTAGATGGAGGCTCGTTTGTGTCACAAGCAGATAAAAACCCTACTTGGACCATCCTGGCACTTTCAATGAGGGCATCGGAGTATATTATTGATGAATTGAGAAAACAGAATATCTAGCCTCACCCTGCCCTCTCCTGAGGAGAGGGCATCAAAGTCCGCTCCTCAGGAGAGGATTTAGGAGAGGCCCAAAACGGAACAACTAACTTAAAAAAATTCCCTTCCCCCTCTCCCCGGAGAGGGTTGGGGGTGAGGCCATGGACAGAAGAAAATACTTAAAAACCCTCGCAGCAGGAACACTCTCCACAGGCGTTCTGTTGGAATCGTGCTCGCCAGCAGAAAAACAAGTTAAGCAACCGGAAGACTTAAGCCTGGTTCAGGGAGGACCTGCGCGTCAACCGGATGAGATCGCACGCTTCAAGAAAATCACGGCTGAGAAATTCTTTGATGAACATGAAATAAAAACAATTTCTATCCTGGCAGACATTATCATTCCAAAAGATGAAGTTTCAGGAAGCGCCACGGAAGCCAAGGTGCCCGAGTTCATTGAATTTATTGTCAAAGACATGCCGCGCCATCAAATACCTATGCGTGGTGGACTGAAGTGGTTGGATTTGCAATGCCTCAAACGTTTTGAGAAACCATTTTCCGATTGCAATGGGCAACAACAAATCGAAATGGTAGACCAAATAGCCTGGCCTGCCAAAGCCAAACCTGAAATGATGCAGGGCGTAGCATTCTTTAACCTGATAAGGGACCTCACCGCGACTGGATTTTTTACCAGTCAAATAGGTATTAAAGATTTAGGATATGCAGGCAATCGTCCCAATCAATGGGATGGCGTGCCGCAAGATGTGCTTGATCAGTATGGAGTGAAATATGATGAGAAGATGCTGGCGGAGTCAGTGAAGTTTGAGGCTTAAGCATCGAAACCTAAATGGAATGATGAATGTCGAATAACGAATTGTGAAGTTAGGGGAAACCTACTTCAATATTCAAGTTTCAGCATTCGTCATTCAACATTGAATTTTAAAAAACTATTTATGGACAATAACCCACAATCAAGAAGAAACTTCCTCAGAACCCTCGGCCTCGCCACCGCAGCATTCACCATTGTGCCACGACACGTCATCGGTGGCAAGGGCTTCACCGCGCCAAGTGATAAAATTTATGTCGCGGGCATCGGGGCTGGAGGCAAAGGAGAAAGCGACATAGCCAATTTTGCGAAGAGCGGAAAGGCTGAAATTGCTTTCCTCTGTGATGTGGATGACCGTAGAGCTGCCAACTCTGTCAGGAATTTTCCAAAAGCAAAATATTATAAGGACTATCGCAAAATGCTGGAAGCAGAGCACAAAAGCATTGATGCAGTTTCTGTTTCAACACCCGATCACAACCATGCTATACAAGCCATGGCCGCCATGCAACTAGGCAAGCATGTGTACGTCCAGAAGCCCCTCACACACGATATCTATGAAGCTCGTATGCTTACTGAAGCGGCCGGGAAATACAAAGTGGTGACGCAAATGGGAAATCAAGGTGCCTCTGGCGATGGTGTACGGCAACTCATGGAATGGCATAATGCGGGTCTTATCGGAGATGTTCACACGGTGTATTGCTGGACAGATCGGCCGGTTTGGCCGCAGGGAATACAATGGCCTGCAACGAAGGCAGAGGTACCAAAAGAGTTAGACTGGGACTTGTGGCTCGGAACCGCTCCCCACAAAGATTATGTTGAGAAACTCGTGCCTTTCAACTGGCGCGGATGGTGGGATTATGGAACAGGAGCACTTGGTGACATGGCCTGTCATATTATTGAACCCGCTTTCAGAGTGCTTAGCTTAAAAACACCGAGTGATGTAGCGTGCAGCATTGGAAGTGTCTATGTAGACGAATTCAAGCGTGGCTATTTTCCGGAAAGTTGCCCTCCTTCTTCTCATGTAATCATGACTTACCCCGCACAGAATGGAAAACCAGCCTTGAAACTCCATTGGATGGATGGTGGTATTCAGCCTGAACGTCCGGATGAACTGGAAGCAAACGAAGTAATGGGCGATGGCGGAAATGGTGTGGTTTTTATTGGCACCAAAGGTAAAATGATGTGCGGAACGTATGGATTGGTCCCTTCTTTGCTTCCTACTTCAAGAAATAAGGAAGCGAATGTTGCCCAAACTATTAAGCGGGTTCCCGATGGTGCAGATGGACATTACGCACAATGGGTAGAAGCCTGCTTAGCCGGATATGGGAAAATGGAAGTGAGTTCACCTTTTGATACAGCAGGTCCAATGACGGAGTCAATACTGATGGGCAATCTTGCCATCCGTAGCGCCGACATTCGCAAGCCAAGAACAGGTCGTAGTGGTTTTGATTACCCGGGCCGGAATATCAAATTATTGTGGGATGGCGCCAACATGAAAGTAACGAACTTCGATGAAGCCAATGCTTTCGTGAAACGTGAATATAGATCTGGATGGTCGTTGGGTGTCTAGTGTGGCGACAAATAGTTTAGAAAGTAGACAGTAGGTCCCGATATCGGGAGCAGTTGGCAAGAAATACAAAAAAGTTATGCCTGTAAAAAAAATCATTCCCCCATCTGCCGAAAATTCTTCCAGAAGGGAATTCTTAAAAAAAGCGGGAATAGCAGCAGCTTTCTCCATTGTTCCCCGTTTTGTCCTGGGAGGCAAAAATTTCCTGGCACCGAGCGATATAGTTTATGTTGCCTGTATCGGAATAGGAGGCAAAGGTGAATCGGATGTAAGGGGAATTGGCGGATGTCCGAATGTGAAGATAGCCGCCTTGTGCGATGTAGACGATCGCATGACAGGCAAATCCAGAGGAAGTTTTCCGAATGCTCCTTATTACAAAGATTTCCGGCAACTCCTGGATAAGGAAAAGGGAATCGATGCCGTTTCCATTTCCACGCCTGATCATACTCATGCCGTTGTGGCCATGGCTGCTATCAAATCGGGTAAGCACGTGTATGTTCAAAAACCTTTGACGCACGACATCTACGAGGCGCGGATGCTGGCCGACGCCGCAAGGAAATATCAGGTGGTTACCCAAATGGGTAATCAATTTGCCTCTGCCGATTACGTACGAATTACAAAAGAATGGGTTGATGCAGGTTTGATTGGTGATGTAACACGGGTATATGCCTGGACAAACCGGCCGGTGTGGCCGCAAGGAATTCCAACCCCTACTGGAAAGTTTGACATTCCAAAAGAACTTGACTGGGACCAATGGCTGGGTCCGGCAAAATTTATTGACTTCAACCCTGTCTACCTTCCATTCAACTGGAGAGGTTGGTGGCCATTCGGCACCGGTGCGTTGGGTGACATGGGTTGCCACATCCTCGACGCTGCCTTCCGGATTCTTCCCATTGATTTTCCGACAGAAGTTGAGTGTAGCACAACCACGATGTGGGAAGGCTTTTTCAAAGAAGCAAATTATGCGGATAGCTGCCCGGCATCTTCGATTATTCACCTCAAGTTTCCCCGCAAGGATGGAAAAGGTGCAATCAAAGTTACCTGGATGGATGGCGGCCTTCTCCCCGACCGGCCAGAAGAACTTCTGCCAGGCGAACCGATGGGTGATGAAGCAGGAGGATATATTTTTGAAGGAACGAAAGGAAAGCTTGTTGGTAATTATGCCATCCCGCCAACGCTCTTACCTACATCCAGGATGAAAGAAGTAACACTTCCTCCGGCAACACTGCCACGCGTTCAGGGCCAGCAAAATGGGCATTACCAGCAATGGGTTGACGCCTGTGTGTCGGGATACGGAAAAGCGACCCTAAGTTCTTCATTTGAATATGCCGGTCCATTTACGGAAGCCGTGTTAATGGGCAATCTTGCCATACGGAGTTATACAATGCGCGGACTTCTGGGGAAAGGATATCCAGGAAGGAAAAAGCTGCTGTGGGATGCCCCGAATATGAAGATCACAAACTTTGACGAAGCAAATGCGTTTGTGAAAAGGGAATACCGGTCTCCTTATACGTTGTAAGAAAAGATTAAAGCGGAAAGTTTAAAAAGCGGAAAGCTCGTTTTACTTTCAACTTTACGCTTTCAGCTTTCATCTCTCATCTCTCAGCTTTCTGCTTTCTGCTTTAAACTTTTTACATTCTACTTTAAGCATCAATCTTTCCGCTTAAATCTCCGATATTGCGTGATTGATTACTGAGAGTTATGCTCAAAATCGATAGCCATACCCACATCCTTCCCAAAAAAATGCCTAACTGGAGTGAAAAGTTTGGGTATGGTGATTTTATTTATCTCCAACATCACAAAAAAGGATTTGCCAAAATGATGCGCGGCAACCAGTTCTTTCGCGAAATCAAAGAGAACTGCTGGAACGCTGAACTGCGCATAAAAGAATATGAGCAGTTTCACACGCAGGTACAGGTTGTGTGTACAATTCCGGTAATGTTTTCTTACTGGTCCAAGCCTGCAGACTGCCTGGAGATTTCAAAATACCTGAACGATCATATTGCCAAGCTCGTGGCCAAATATCCCCGTAATTATGTTGGCCTTGGCACATTACCGATGCAAGACACTGAATTGGCTATTGAAGAACTCAACCGATGCAAAAAAAACGGGCTACAGGGAGTGCAGATTGGTTCCAATATCAATGACGAAAATCTTAATGAGGAACGGTTCTACTCCATCTTTGAAGCGTGTGAACGACTCAGCATGGCAGTGTTAGTACATCCCTGGAACATGATGGGTGAAAAGAAAATGCCCCGGTATTGGTTACCGTGGCTGGTAGGTATGCCGGCCGAAACCACACGGGCCATATGCTCCATGATTTTTGGTGGGATTTTTGAAAGATTGCCCGCCTTGAGAGTAAATTTTGCGCATGCCGGAGGTTCCTTTCTTTCAACTATTGGACGCATTCAACAGGGTTTTGACTGCCGCCCTGACCTTGTCGCAATTGATAACCCGGTAGAACCAAGAAAATATTTAGGAAAGTTCTGGGTGGACAGTATAACCCACGATGCTTTAATGCTGGAATACGTGATCAAACTTGTAGGTGCCAAACGCGTAACACTTGGTTCGGATTATCCGTTTCCACTGGGCGATCTTGAAATCGGAAAATTTATCGAAGACGCCGAATTCCCTAAAAAGGTAATAGAAGATATTTTCGCCAACGCAACCCTGGAATGGCTCAACTTACCAAAAATCCGATTTCAATAATGAGGCACTTTTTTCTGATCGCATTTCTATTTCTCTGTTGCGCATCTTTTGCACAGGATGCGGAGCGTGAAAAAATACGCCAGATAGAACAACAGAAAGAATTCGAACGGGCCCGCCTGGTAAGAACTGAATTGGATTCAGGAATTTATTTTCTCAATCATGAACAGTATGAATTGGCCGATGAGAAATTAAAATATGCCCTCAGCAACATGAGGGGTATCCCGTCGGACCTAACCTACTACTTTGGTAAAAATTCCTATCATATCGGAAAATACAAGCAGAGTGTAGATTGGCTGACTAAATACATCCAACTCAAAGGTACAAGCGGACAGTTTTCAACAGAAGCAGCTGAATGGTTGAAGAAAGCGGAAGGGAGTCTTCTTCAGGAGCGCCAGGCTGAATCTGTGAAAGCATCTGAAATCCTGTCAAAAGACTTTACCATTGACTGCGGGCCTACCGGTAAAGTTACCTGCCCGGTTTGTAATGGCTCAACCGTTACCATCAGGAAAGACTACTTTGGCGAAGAGAAATATAAAACCTGCCCCTACTGCAATAAGCATGGCTACCTGACTTGCGAAGATTACAATCTCTTACTTCGCGGCCAATTAAAAACGTCTACCAATAAGTAAGGATATCCCTCATCCATTCGGGAAATTCCATACAGGGTGAGCCTCAATTGCCATGGCCTTAAGGCCGTGGCAATTTTGAAGAAACAGCAACCGATTGGCTAATCACTGATTTAGCACTATTTTTGCACTTTATTTATGAATTTCCTTCACAATCACATCGACAAACGCACGCTGAAGCAGCAACTGCATTCCACGCCACAGCGCCGGGTGACGTTATCATTTTATCGCTACCATAAAATTCATAACCCGCAAGAGTTCAGGGACCATCTCTATAAAAATTGGTCAGAAATTGGAATTTTAGGACGGGTGTATATCGCACAGGAAGGCATCAACGCTCAGATTAGTGTGGGCACCGAATACTTCGAAATTTTTAGAAGATCCTTATATGAAATTGATTTTCTGAACGGCGTTCGCTTAAATACGGCGATTGAAGATGATGGGAAATCCTTTTTCATTCTTAAAATCCAGGTAAAGAAAAAAATTGTCGCAGACGAACTCCACGATGCAAGTTTCGAAGTGACCAACGCAGGACAACATCTTGGCGCCAAAGAATTCAATGAGCTTGCCGGCAAACAAGATACCATCATTGTAGATATGCGTAACCACTATGAAAGCGAAGTGGGACACTTTCAAAATGCCATCTGTCCGGATGTTGATACATTCAAGGAGGCCTTGCCGGCCGCGGAGAAATTATTGGAAGGTAAGAAAGATCAAAATATTGTCATGTATTGCACCGGTGGCATTCGTTGTGAGAAGGCAAGCGCCTGGATGATGCACCGGGGCTTTCACCATGTTTTTCAACTGGACGGCGGAATTATTGAATATGCGCGGCAGGTGAAAGAGCAAGGCTGGGAAAATAAATTCATTGGGAAGAATTTCGTCTTTGACGAGCGCCTCGGAGAACGCATCTCAAATGAAATCATCAGCGTTTGTCATCAATGCGGCAAACCCTGCGATACCCACACGAATTGTAAAAATGAAGCATGCCATTTGCTGTTTATTCAATGCGATACGTGCGCAAAGAAATTTCTTGAATGTTGCTCATCTGAATGCAACGAAATTGTAGCCTTGCCATTCCCTGAACAAAAGCAACTCAGAAAAGGAAAAGCCCAAGGAAGAATGGTTTACAAAAAAGGGAGATCCGAAAATATTAAGTTCAAACAAAACATCCCGGATTCCGGTCACTGGTCACTAGATTCTGGACGCAACAACCAGCGATGATTCGAATCGGCATCATTAACATATCCGACCGCGCCAGTCAGGGCATTTATGAAGACATTCCCGGCAAGGCTATTGTTGCCACGCTGGATGAATATCTAATCAGTCCGTGGGAGAAAGAATATGCTGTTATTCCCGATGAGCAGCCTTTGATCGAGCAAACGATGATTGAGATGGCCGACCACAAAAAGTGCTGCCTGATTATTACTTCGGGAGGGACAGGCCCTTCCAAACGTGATGTGACCCCCGAAGCCACCGAAGCTGTATGCAATAAAATGATGCCGGGTTTTGGGGAATTGATGAGGGCAGAAAGCCTTAAATATGTGCCTACTGCTATTCTTTCACGCCAAACGGCGGGAATTCGAAACCAAACACTTATTGTGAATTTGCCTGGCAAACCGAAGTCTATTCGGCAATGTTTAGATGCGGTCTTTCCGGCAATTCCATATTGCTTAGATTTGCTAGGTGGGCCCTACATACAATGTAATGAATTGATAATAAAAGCGTTCCGGCCTGTGGTTAAATGAGTAATTCGTATGGCAAAGATTAACTATTACTACGATACTGAGTCTTGCAAATACGTCCGTGTAAAAACTTCTACGGGAGATATTATCCTCAATGCATTGGGAATAATCTCATTAACGATGGCGATGGCCGTTGGTATTCTTCTGCTGTACAGCAGTTATTTCGAAACTCCAAAAGAAGTGATCCTCAAGAACGAAGTAAAGGAGATGGAATTCTACTTCGAAGATCTCCAAAAGAAAGTAAATGATCTTGATAAAATTATAGCACAAATGGCCCTGCGCGATGACAACATTTATCGCGTCGTACTGGGATCGGAGCCAATCGACAAATCTATTCGGGAAGCAGGCGTCGGCGGAATGGACCGGTATGAAGACATTAAGAACAAGGATATTGATCATGAAGAAATTATCGTGCGCCTGAATGAATCATTAGACAAGCTGCGCAGAAAAGTGTACATCGAATCCAAATCACATGATGAAGTCCTCGAATTAGCCGACAGCAAAGAAAAATTATTTGCAGCCATTCCGGCCATTCAACCGGTGCCCAAGACGGCCACGGTAGTGCTTGCTTCTGGTTTTGGCATTCGTATTCATCCGATCTATAAAGTGCGCAAGATGCACACCGGTATCGACTTTGCCGCTCCCATTGGTACGCCTATTTACGCCTCGGCCGATGGCCTGGTTTCCAATGTTGAGATAAGCTTCACCGGTTATGGCAAGAAAGTAGAAATCGATCATGGCTATGGCTATCGGACTCGATACGCACACATGCATTCTTTTGTCGTAAGGAACGGACAGCATGTAAAACGCGGGCAAATGATTGGCTATGTTGGAGACACGGGCCTGTCAACAGCACCACACCTTCACTACGAAGTGTTTATTAATGGTGCCCCCGTGAACCCCATACATTATTTCTTTAATGATCTCAATGCTGCCGAGTATGCAAAAATCATCGAGCTGGCCTCGATCGAAAATCAGAGCCTCGGAATGTAGCCATCGAAGAACAAATTTCATTTCCGCTCTCATTCAAATAGTAATCTTTCCGATCCCCAGGGGCAATAAGCATTTTGAACCGGGAAATGGGGCAAAATAACGTGGAATCTGACAGTTTTTGACTTGGAGGGGCTCCTTTGTCACGGTTTTCACGGCATGACCATATTGTTTAGATTTGCAAACGGAGCTCCTACCGGATGCAAGACACTGATACTAAAAGCGTTCCGGCCCCAATTGAATAATAAATTCTAATGGCAAAAATCAAGTACTATTACGATACCCATTCTTGTAAGTACATCAGCGTCAAGACGTCAACGGGAGATATTATTATCAATGTCATTGGAATCGTCTCACTGACGATGGCCATGGCCGTGGGGCTACTTCTTTTGTATAATAATTATTTCGAATCACCCAAAGAGCTTATTCTAAAGAACGAAGCGAAGGAACTGGAATTTTATATTGGTGAGCTGCAAAAGAAAGTAAATGACCTCGACAAAACGCTGGCCGACATAGCGTACCGCGATGACCACATTTACCGGGTTGTGCTGGGATCGGAGCCAATCGATAAATCAATTCGCGAAGCTGGTGTGGGTGGCGCCGATCGTTATGAAGATATCAAGAATAAAGGAATTCTTCATGAAGCGATCATTGTCAAGCTAAATGAGTCGCTGGATAAGTTACGCAGAAAAGTTTATGTCGAATCCAAATCACACGATGAAATCGTGGAGCTGGCAGAGAACAAAGAGAAATTGTTTGCTGCCATTCCAGCCATTCAACCTATATCAAAAAATATTGCGGTCGTCTCGTCTGGTTTTGGAAATCGATGGGATCCCTTCACGAAGCTGTTTGGACCGCACCCAGGCATAGACTTCGCCGCACCCATTGGAACACCTATTTATGCCACTGCCGACGGTACAGTCGATAACACGGAAATCAGTTTCACCGGTTATGGTAAAAAAGTAGAAATTGATCATGGCTTCGGTTATCGCACCCGATACGCGCACATGAATGCATTTGTTGTGCGGAACGGACAACATGTAAAACGCGGAGAATTGATTGGCTATGTCGGTACTACCGGCAGGTCAACGGCGCCACATCTTCACTATGAAGTGTTTATAAATCACGGGCATGTAAATCCCATTTACTATTTCTTTAACGATCTCAATCCCGACGAGTACGCAAAAATCATTGAGCTTGCCTCTATTGAGAACCAGAGTCTTGGAATGTAAGGTGTGGCTTTTAGGTGTTGGCTTTTGGCTAGCGAACGGCCAAGACCCAACAGCCAAACCTACTAATCCCTCCAAGCTATTTTATTTAAGTCTGTTTCAGAATTATAACTTAGGTACGTTTTAATTGGTTATGCGAACCGGTCCAATCTTGGTATTATTCTCATTCATTAGCGGGATCGCATGTGCTCAAGGTTGTAGTGACGCGGGTTTTTGCACCATGGGGGCCATGAAGCCCGATCAGCCATTCAATAAGAAGATCGCCTTAAAGCTGCGAACAATGGAACTCAGTTTTTACCGTGGCACGACAACGCTTACGCCGATCATTTATGTTGCCACCGTTGATATGAATTTCAGCCTGAACAGCAGGAATTCCTTTCAGATAAAGTTGCCTTACCAGACCGTTCAGGGGAGATTGGCAAATACCGGCAGCGTTGGCGATATTTCACTTTGTTTCACACGGAATATTTATAGCTCCGATAATTTTGATCTCAACCTTTCCGTAGGAGGCAAAGTTCCAACGAATCATTCTGATTTTTCTACCTCGGAAGGCAATGCACTTCCAATGTACTATCAAACCAGTTTAGGAACCTACGATGTAATCGCCGGCATTTCTCTTATCAACAGGAAATGGTTGTTCGCAACAGGCATCCAGATACCCCTCAATAAAAATAACAATCAGTTCGACTGGCATCGCTGGCAGGATAATAATCCCGACGAGATTCAATACGTGATGCGCTACGCCAATTCCACCAATCTAAAACGGGGAACAGACATTATGCTGAGGGTGGAACGAAACTTTAGACTTAACCGATTCAATTTTTCAGCTGGATTACTCCCGATTTACAGAATTACTGCCGACCGGATCACAAATTTCGCCGGTGACCGCACCTCATTCGACGCACGTGGCAACGAGGCAAAAGGTCTTGCCTTGTCCTGGATCACCACGGCAGGTTATAGTTTCAGCGTGCGGTCAGGAATAAAACTTTTAGTGGGTCATAAAATCATGCAACGTGAATTCAGTCCGGATGGCTTAACACGCGAACTGGTTTCTTCCTTTACCTATATCTACCGGTTCTGAAATGAGGAATCTTTGGCTTCTTTTCCTTCTAAGCGCACTTTCTGTGCCGGTTCTTGGTCAGGACATTTTTAGTAGAATTGATTCGCTAATTGCCGTTCCCAACTATGATGAAGCGGAAAAGCAAATTATCAAGTCATCCACACTCAGTTCGGATTTAAAAACACCTTACCTTCTTGCAAATAAGTTGGCTGAAATTCAAATCACACAAGGAAAATTGGACATAGCCGCGACAACGCTAACGTCTCTGGAGTCAGTTACCTCCACTACCGATCCGTTTTTGAAAGCTATCACCAAAACCAACCTTGGATTTCTTTACTTGAACAAAGCCAGAAATGACCTTGCCTTGGAGTATTTACAACAAGCCTTGACGTTATTCCAGGAATCAGGCAATAGTAAATCCCTGGAAGCTGCCAAATGCCTGACTTTCCTAAGCTCACTTTACTTAAGCACCGGTAAACTTAACCAAGCAGAAGCAAACGGCCTTATCGCACTACAGATCCGCCAAAATCTAAAAGGCGAGGCAAGCGAAGAAGTGGCGGCCTCGTATAACGATCTCGGACTGGTCTATAGCCAACCGGATCCCGACAAAGCGTTGGAATACTACGAAAAAGCCCTTTCGGTTTATAAAAAATTGCATAAAAAAGAACATCCAAAAATTGCTACCGCCAGCACCAACATTGGTTTCGTATATCTCCGGTTGAAATTGTACGGTGATGCTGTGAATAATCTGGAGAATGCGGAATCCATCTGGAAACAAATCTACCCGGAAGGTCATCCCAACCAGGCACTGGCCCTTGTCTATCTCGGCATGACGTATGAAAAAATGGGCGATAAGAAAGCAACGCTCGCCTATTATGAAAAGGCCAATGTTATTTATAAAAAGTCGTATGGGGAAAAGCACCCGGACATTTCGAGTGTATTAAACAGGATTGGAATCCTGAAACTGGACGAGAATAAATATGACGAGGCTTTGCGCGATTTCCAGGACGCTATTTGTGCCAACGCTCCTACGTTCAATCAAAAAGAGATCGGGAAAAATCCGAAAATAAGCGAATACTATAACGGAAAAGTTTTGCTTTACTCTATACGGCAGAAAGCGCTTGCACTCGAAGCAAAGTATTTTGGCAAGACCTTGAAATTTGAAGAGCTCAAACTAGCACTTTCATGCCTTCACTCATGTGATTCACTTATCGATGACATTCGCTACCACAGTTCCGATGAAAATGACAAGATCGAGGCAGGGAGCTCAGCCAATGAGGTGTACGAAGATGGTGTCAGGATCGCGCATGCCATGAGTGAAATGACGATCGACTTCAAAAAATACCGACAGGAGGCTTTCTACTTTGCGGAAAAAAGTAAATCCGCTGTTCTCCAGGAGTCGATTGCTGATGCCGATGCAAAATCCTTTTCCGGCATTCCGGTTCATGTTATGAATGAGGAGAAAAATCTGAAAGCCACCATCGCACTGCTCTCACAAAAACTTTCGCAAAAGCCGGGCGTTGAAGAGGAGAAAATCCTCCGGGAGAATCTGTTCTCTATCAACCGGCAATACGAAAATTTCACACAACGGCTCGAAAAGAATTATCCGGATTATTATAATTTGAAATTCAATCAGGCCAGTCCATCGATTACTGAGCTACAAAAGATCCTGGATACCAAAACCACCATTGTCTGCTACTTTATCGCGGAAAAAAGCCAGCGCCTTTATACGTTCATCATCACGCGCAAGAAATTTGCTATTTACAACGCTACCCTTCCAGCTGATTTTGATAAAATGATCAAAGGTTTTAATAATAGCCTGTACTATAGTGTTTGGGAATCCTATCGTATCTCCTCAGGCGTCCTTTCCCAACTCTTGCTCCGGGGCGTTCCAACATCCTATAGAGATGTTGTTGTCATCCCGGCAGGCCGACTTGGCACAATGCCCTTTGAAGCTCTTACCTTGCATAATCTTTCGACTGACGAGGGTTTTTCCAATACCCGGTACCTTGTTAATAAATATGGCATTAGCTACGAATTTTCTGCAGGTGTGCTTCTTCAAAAATCAAAATCAGTAAAACAAAGTCAGGCCCAATCTATTTTTCTTTGTGCGCCGATTACCTTTCCTGAAAAAGATAACCTCAACGATTTGCCGGGGACGGATGTTGAGGTAAATAACATCGCACAGCTTTTCGCACCCTTGGCATATGTTGCCAAAGGCAATGAAGCAAATGAAACCCTGGTGAAATCCGGAAAGCTTTCCAATTACCGTTACCTTCATTTTGCCACCCACGGTGTTGTCGACGAAGCATCACCGGAACTTTCCAGAATATTTCTGCAATCCTCTCCTGCTGAAGACGGCAATGTTTTTTCTGGTGAGATCTTTAACCTCAATTTAAATGCGGACCTGGCCGTTCTCTCCGCTTGTCAAACAGGACTCGGAAAGGTTTCGAAAGGTGAAGGCGTCATCGGGCTTTCACGGGCCTTAGTTTATGCAGGCGCAAAGAACATCATGGTATCCTACTGGAGTGTGGCGGATGAGTCAACCTCCGAATTGATGACCAATTTCTATCGGCAACTTCTGAAGCAAGCCGTTCCAAATTTCAGGGAGGCACTCCAGCAGGCTAAGCTTGCGATGATAAAAGGTAACAAGTATTCCACGCCATATTTTTGGGCTCCCTTTGTTCTCATCGGATTCTGAAAATTGCGGGATCAAAAGGGAATAGATCACTGATTAGACTTACCTATTCTAAATGACGAATAATGAATTACGATTGAATAATTAAGCCCATATCACAGCGGGAATCCCTTATCATTTGCGAAAAGGGAACCAAATACAATTTAGGTGGTGAAGGAGAAAAGGGAGGAGATTTCCCGGCCCATACAGTAGTGGGCGGTTTAAGCCACTCCTACTGTCAGGGTCAGGTACACATTGTGAACGCTATGGCAAAATAGTTTCTCACTGTGCATTAGAGAACTTCAAAGTAGGCTCATAGGTTTCAAATTTCCTAAGAATATTAAAAAACTTTGTTTTGGTGCAAAAATTGGCCTTTTTAGTGCCCAAATCAATGATCGAGGATAACTATAAGCAACGGGGACTGCGCGGCAAATTAGTCAGGAAACTGCGCCAAAAAGGCATCCGCGATGAACGCCTTTTGGAGGCCATAGCGAAGGTGCCCAGGCATGTTTTCTTTGACGATGCACTACTTGGTCACGCCTATGAAGACAAGGCGTTCCCCATCGGTGAGGGCCAAACCATTTCCCAGCCTTACACGGTAGCATTTCAGACTGAGAAGCTGGAAATAAAGGCAGGTGACAAAGTTTTAGAAATCGGTACCGGCTCCGGATACCAGGCTTGCATCCTCCTTGAAATGGGGGCTAAAGTTTATACAATCGAATACAACCGAGCACTCTATCAAAAAACACGCGAATTTCTTCCGGAACTTGGGTATAATCCATTCTTCTTCTTTGGTGATGGGTCCAAAGGACTACCCGTCCGGGCTCCCTACGATAAAATTATCGTCACGGCTGGCGCTCCCGTGGTACCGGACGCGCTGGTAACGCAGCTGGGAGAAAATGGGATTCTTGTGGTGCCCGTAGGCAACAGAGATAAGCAATTGATGGTAAAACTAACAAAGCAGAAAGGCGCATTGATAAAGGAGGAGTTTGACTTTTTTTCATTTGTGCCCTTGCTGGGAGAACATGGGTGGAAGTCTCAATAAATAATTTAACCATAGGAGGCATTATAGAACTCATAGTTTTCATCGGAGTAAACCATCCTCTGTTATCTATATTCCTGTGATTCCGATAGCTATAAGAATCGTTAAAGGGCGTCTCTAAAAACTCCTTGTACCCTTCTCTTTCCGGAGAAGGGTGACGGGTTGAGGCCATAAAAGGCAAGGTTTTTAGAGATGCCCTAAAGAACATGACAAAGGATTAATCGCTATTCAACAAATATTCCTTTAGTTCCATAAAATCATTTTTTATGCATATCGTTTTTTTCTCCTTACTCATTAGTTTTAGCAGCGGTTCAGGAAGTTGAATGGAAGTGGCAATTGATTTTTCAACAGTCTCTTTGAACTTAGCCGGGTGTGCTGTTTCGAGAAAAATTCCGATTGATGAAAAATTGCTACTCGTCAAATATTTTTTCAATCCAAGATAACCCACAGCCCCATGAGGATCCATGATATAATTAAAGGCCCGGTAAACTTCGCGAATGGCCTTAACCGTTTCTTCGTCGGTAAATTTATATCCGGAAACATCCTTGGTCAGGGCCGCATGATCGCGACTATACAATGCCATCATTCTCGTGAAGTTGCTTGGATCACCCACATCCATGGCGTTGCTGATCGTCGTCTTTGAATCTATGGATTTAAAAATTTGTGTTCGCAAATACTCAGGAACAACATCGTTGATATTCGTCGCTGCAACAAAACGATCTACCGGCAAGCCCATTTTTTTTGCCCATAGCCCTGCTGTAAGATTTCCAAAATTTCCACTGGGCACAGAAATAACAACAGGTTGACTAGTACCCTGAGGCAATTGCTGAAAAGCCCGGAAGTAATAAAACATTTGTGGCAAGAGCCGTGCAATATTGATGGAATTGGCGGAAGTGAGAATTCGTTTTCGCTTGATTTCACCATCACCAAATGCTTGCTTCACCAGCCTCTGGCAATCATCAAACGTTCCTTCTACTTCGAGCGCTGTTACATTTCCACCCAATGTTGTGAACTGCTTTTCCTGCGATTCACTTACTTTCCCGGAAGGATACAGGACAACAACTTGTATCCCTGGTAAGTTGAAAAAACCATGCGCGACAGCGCTGCCGGTATCCCCGGAGGTTGCTACGAGGATGGTTATCTCCTCCTGTTTCCTGGCGGTCTGATAACCCAGTACTGCTGCCAAAAAGCGCGCTCCAAAATCCTTGAATGCGAGTGTCGGTCCATGAAATAACTCGAGTGCAAAAATAGTTGACTCAACTTTCACCAGCGGAGCGTCGAACACGAGTGCCTGATATATTATTTTTTTTAAATCATCGTCCGGCAATGCGCCTTTCAGAAAATGTGAGGCCACCTCAAAGGATATCTGGTGAAAACTCTTTTGAAAAAAATTTCTCCAAAAGTTTTCCGGAAGCTGATCGATTGTTTCTGGAACAAAAAGTCCGCCATCCGCCGCCATTCCTTGCCAGACCGCTTCTTCAAAACTGACCTGAATATTTTTACTGCTCGTACTATAAAATTTCATTCGGCTATCCTCGCTCCTTCCTGGTTGATGGCAGATATATAAACGTCACTGGGAAGGTTCAATTCTTTGAAATGCCGGACGGTCACTTCACCAGTCTTTTCGGCTGTCACCCGCTCCTTGCTTAATGCAAAGACCGTTGGCCCGGAGCCCGAAATTCCAAAGCCAAGCGCCCCAACGTCATTGACCTTCTTTCTAATTTCTTCGAAACCCGGAATAAAAACAGACCGGACCGGTTCGGCAATCACATCGCATAATGACCGGCCGATAAGATTATAATCATGTTGTGTGAGTCCGATCATTAAGGCCGCTATATTTCCATTCTGCGTAACAGCATCTTTAAGTCTGATTGTTTCACGAAGCACGCGACGCGAGTCCTCTGTCTTCAATTCAAGATGAGGATGTATAAGAGTGCAGTATAATTCTGGCGGCGATGGCACCCGGATTATATCCAGCGGCTCATACGCCCGAATCAAAACAAAACCCCCCAACAGTCCAGGGGCAACATTATCTGCATGTGCTGATCCACAGGCCATCCTTTCAGCCTCCATCGCATGTACAACCAACCCCTTCCGGGTAAGTGGCTCATCCAACAGATAATTTATCGCGACCAACGCTGCAACTGCGCTCGCCGCACTGGACCCCATCCCGCTGCCAAGTGGAAGTTTCTTTATTAATTCGATCTCCACGCCTTGAGAACTCTTAATATGCCTTAAGTACGACTGTATAGCGACACCTGCCGTATTCCTGGTTGGATCGAGCGGTAGTTTACCCCCATCGCCTTTAATTTCTTTAATGTAGAGGCCCGGTTTACCTCTCAACGTGAGAATAACCTCGTCGGAAGGCGCGTCAACAGCAAAGCCGAGCACATCAAAACCACAGCAGACATTGGCCACCGTAGCCGGAGCAAAGACTCTTATCTTGTTCATCGAACTGAATAATTGCCGATTCGAATAATATCCGCAAACACCCCGGCTGCAGTAACAGTGGCTCCTGCACCGGGGCCGCGAATCACCATAGGGCGCTCGTTGTATCGTTCGGTGGTAAGCAGAATAATATTATCGCTTCCTTTCAGTGAATAGAAAGGATGATCCGCACCCACACTTTTCAATGAAACTTGTGCTTTTCCGTTTTCCAACAATGCAGTGTAACGAAGTTTTTCATTTTTCATTTCGGATTGCTGCCGGAAAGATTCAAAACCAGCATCGTGCGCCCTTAATTTTATAAAGAATTCCTCGACCGAAGAAGCCTCCAGGCAATCCTGTGGCACAAGCCCGGTCACGTCAATATCCGACAGCTCCAAATCAATGCCCGCCTCCCGCGCAAGGATCAATACTTTACGTGCTACGTCCATCCCGTTCAGGTCATCCCGTGGATCTGGTTCTGTATAGCCTTTCTCTTTTGCCTCGCGAACAATTTGACTAAACATACTGCCCTTCGAGAAGGAGCTGAAAATAAAATTTAAAGTGCCACTCAGCACCGCTTCAATCCGGATTACCTTATCACCGCTTAGTAACAAGTCGTTGAGTGTGTTGATTACCGGAAGGCCTGCCCCAACATTTGTCTCATACAGAAACCGTGCGCCGCGTTTAAACGAAATGTGTTTCAAGTTGTGATACTTCTTAAGTGATCCCGAGTTTGCCTTTTTGTTCGGCGTAACAATTGAAATATTCGAATCCAGCAGAGTTTCATACTGCCCTGCCACCTCTTCACTTGCCGTACAATCCACAAAAATGCTGTTTGACAAATTGAGAGTCTGCATTTTTCTGATGAATGCGTTCAGTTCCATCTCCTCTCCCGCTGCTTTCATAGTTTCAACACAGGTTACAGCATCTAGCCCATCTTCATTGAAAAACATTTTTTTACTATTTGCGATAGCCACTACATTTACTTCTATCAAGTTCAGTTTGGAAAGCTGGTCATACTGCGCATGAATCATTTTCAAAAGTTCCTTGCCGATCTGACCTGTTCCAACCAAAAATAAATTAACCACACGTTTGTCCGACAGAAAAAATGCTTCATGAAGAACGTTCAATGTTTTTGCCACATCCGACTCAAGGATAACCGCCGAAATATTAAGCTCCGAAGATCCCTGTGCAATGGCATATACATTGACTCCGCTTTTCCCAAGCGAATGGAACATTCTTCCACTTGTTCCGGGATTGTGTCGCATATTTTCTCCTACAATGGCCACGATTGCGAGACCATTCTCTACTGATACATCTTCCATCTCATTGCCTCTGATCTCAAACATAAATTCCTTCTCGATGGCCAACTTCGCTCTTCCAGCAGCCGAGTTTTCCACAGCAAAGCAAATGGAATGTTCAGACGAAGCCTGACTTATTAATATTACATTCACATTTTCCCTGGCCAGGGCCGCAAACAATCGCATCGAAACGCCCACTACCCCTTGCAGTCCTGTTCCCTGTACACTAAGCAAACTCATCTGGCTCATCGACGATATGCCTTTGATAATCAGATCTTTTCCATTCCCGTCCGCTCGGATAATTGTTCCGGGAAAAGAGGGATTAAATGTGTTTTTAATCCAGATTGGGATGTTGTTAACCATGGCAGGCTGCATGGTTGCCGGAAAGATCACTTTCGCACCGAAGTGGGAAAGTTCCATCGCCTCCTGGTAGGTCATCTCTTTTACGGTAAAGGCTTTTTTCACTTTACGCGGGTCCGCGGTCATCATACCATCGACGTCGGTCCATATTTCAAGGCAGGTGGCATGGAGTGCTCCGGCAAGAATAGCCGCCGTGTAATCTGAACCACTTCTTCCCAGTGTCGTCGTTTCGCCGCTATCGGATGTAGCAATGAAGCCCGTGACTACCTGCAAGTCATTGTGAAATTTGAAATGTTCGCGAATTAATTTGTTGGTTAAGTCGAAATCAACTTTGGCATGGCCAAAATGATTATCGGTTCGAATAATTTTCCGCGCATCCAGGAATTCACTGGTAAAATTACTTTCGTGAAATGCCTCACTGATGATGTACGCGGATAAACGCTCGCCAAAACTCATAACAAAATCCAGCATCCGGGGTGTTCGCTCTTTCACCAGGAATATTCCATGAATGACATCTTCCAACTGGTTGATCATGGTCTTGACAGTAGCCAACATACTATTTTGTCGTTGGATATCAATCAATGCCCGAACAGTTTCAAGGTGGCGATCCTCGACTTGCTTAAGTGTTACCTTAAAATGATCATCACCGCGCAGTGCTTCGTCGCTTAAATGAATCAGCGTGTCGGTCATCCCACCAAAAGCAGAAAAGACAAGCGTCACCTGGCCTTCCAATTGATAGGGTCGAACAATTTCAATGACCGACTTAATTCGTTCCGGGGTAGCAACCGAACTACCACCGAATTTTAAAATTTTCATGATTCAACAAATAAGAGTTAAACAATGCCTGGTTTGCAGCAGACAGAATAAACAAAATAGACTAGGGCGGGTAAAAAAATGTATGGGCGCTACCCCGTAATGGTAATTGTGCTGGTGGTAAAAAAGCGGAAAGGCGTGATCTGCATAACAATTAGAGCAAGCAAATACGTGCAGTGGACAGTGGATTGCAAATTATTTTCATGATTTTTGTCCAATATACCCTTACTAACATTTACCAGGATGACCAAAGCAGAGGAGACTTTTACCGCGGCTGGTCAATCGTTGAAAGGTGCAGAGCAAAGTCAAATGTTCGGCAAACCGTGTTTTAAGATTAGTGGAAAGGCATTTTGTTGTTTTTTTGAAAATTGCATGGTCTTTAAGCTCACCGGAAAGAGCCACGAGAAGGCCCTCGGTCTTAGGGGCACTAAACTCTTTGATCCATCCGGAGGGAGCAGGCCCATGAAAGAGTGCCTTCAGATGGCCGTTACCCACGGAGCAATATGGCCCGAATTGGCGAAAGCCGCTATGATGTATGTTAAGTAATTGCCAGTTAACATGAACCGAAAAAAGAAAACACCGAAAGAATCCTTCGTAAGCATGACCGAACTCGTGCTGCCCAACGATACCAACACGCTCAACAACCTCATGGGCGGACGCCTCATGCACTGGATGGATGTTGTGTCTGCCATTGCCGGACAAAAACACTGCAATAGTATTGTTGTCACCGCATCGGTTGACAATATTTCGTTTCGCACACCCATTCAGTTGGGAAACGTGGTCACACTCAGGGCAAAGGTTACGCGGGCATTCAACACGTCCATCGAAATCCGGATAGATGTGGAAGCCGAAAATATTCCTGAGGGGAAAAAAGTTTCCAGCAACTCTGCCTACTTTACCTTTGTAGCCGTTGACAAGAATGGAAATCCTGTTGATGTGCCCGAAGTCGAACCTGAAACAGATGAAGAGAAAGCGATGTATGAGGGAGCGCTACGGAGGAGACAAGTGCGGCTCGTTCTTTCCGGCAGAATGAAGCCCTCGGAGGCGAATGAATTAAGATCTCTTTTTGATATCAAAAAAGACTGATGGAAGAAGTATCCATTTTTAAAACAATTTATTCGGAAGAAGTTTATTCGATTCCTTCTCCTGTAACGGTGGTATTCGGAGTGCCCTGGAAGGAAGTGAAAGAAGACGATAAACAGCTCCTGTCCAAAATCCTGCAAGCCGTCAGACTTTCTCTTGATGCAGTCAGGTTCATTCACCAGCCTCATCTCGATTTATCAGCGTGGACCGAAAAACCACGACGAATGATTGCCTTTGTCCCGCCACCAAAAGGGTTGTCCGCCTATGAGGTGATCCAAACCGGAGAGACTTCGGTGATCTTTTCGGACCCTCTTGAAATTCTAAATACGGACGATGCTGCCAAACGCAAACTTTGGAATACCTTAAAGACACTTTTCCCCTCTTAAAAAGGCTTTTTTGGTAATATTTTGCCTTCTTCTATCTTTGCGGGGCTTTTTTGATGCCCTGTCATGGACAAGGTATTTTTATTTTTAAACCTGACTATATAATCTGTATGCAAAACCTTCTTTATTATTTACCTCTTTTCGGAGTCCTGGGCCTTCTGTATGTTGCCTGGAAAAGTGCCTGGGTAAGTCGGCAAGACCCTGGGACAGACAAAATGAAAAAAATTGCTGGTCACATTGCCGAAGGGGCGATGGCCTTTCTTAAAGCCGAATACAAAGTGCTTTTTGTTTTCATTCTCTGCGTTGCTTCGCTTTTGGCGTTGACCGCAAACAAAGACTCACATCCGATTGTGGGGCTTTCATTCATATTGGGTGCGGGTTGCTCGATACTTGCAGGATTTATCGGGATGAAAGTAGCTACCAAAGCAAATGTTAGAACAGCCAATGCTGCAAGAACCAGTCTGGGGAAGGCCCTGGAAGTTGCGTTTGCCGGTGGTTCTGTTATGGGAATGGGTGTTGTAGGGTTAGGTGTAATAGGCCTTAGCGTTCTTTTCATTGTATACAGTAATTGGTTTGGGGTGGATAATGCTGCATCATTGATGAAAGTAATTACTATCCTCACAGGGTTTTCGTTTGGAGCCTCATCCATTGCGCTTTTCGCCCGTGTAGGTGGTGGAATTTACACGAAGGCCGCTGATGTCGGTGGAGACTTGGTTGGGAAAATTGAAGCCGGAATTCCTGAAGACCATCCATTAAATCCTGCGACCATTGCGGACAATGTGGGTGACAATGTGGGTGACGTGGCTGGTATGGGCGCTGACCTATTTGAAAGTTATGTAGGCGCAATTGTGGGGACCATGGTACTTGGCGCAGTTTTTATGGGCCCCGGACTGACCGATAATTTTAATGGACTTTCGCCCGTTTTAGTTCCATTGGTGCTGTCAGGAGCAGGGATCATTATGTCCATCATCGGAACTTTTTTTGTAAAAGTGAAGGAAGGTGGAAATCCTCAAGCAGCGCTGAATACCGGGAACTTTGTCTCTTCTATTCTTACCGTGATTGCATCCTGGTTTATTATTAAATGGATGCTTCCGGAGACGTGGACATTCGTGGATATGTTGTATGGAGGCAAGGAAGTTACATATTCAGCGACCGGTGTATTTTGGGCTACCATCATCGGTTTAGTGGTAGGCGTGCTAATTGGATTAGTCACTGAATATTACACCGGTGGAGGAAAGCCCCCGGTGATGAGTATTGTGAGACAATCACAAACCGGTGCCGCAACAAACATCATTGCAGGACTGAGTGTTGGAATGATGTCAACTGCCATACCAATTCTTCTCGTCGCGGCGGGCATCTGGGGTTCATTTTATTTTGCCGGCTTATATGGAGTTGCCATTGCTGCCGTGGGAATGTTATCAAATTTAGGAATTCAATTAGCTGTAGATGCCTACGGACCCATTGCAGATAACTCTGGGGGAATAGCAGAGATGAGCCGCCTGCCAAAAGAAGTAAGAGGAAGAACGGATAAATTAGATGCTGTCGGAAATACAACCGCTGCCATTGGGAAAGGTTTTGCCATCGCATCTGCAGCCCTCACTGCCCTTGCCCTTTTTGCTGCGTTCATGCAGCAAACAAATTTGAAAGTAATTGATATCTCCAAGGCAGAAGTTATTTCAGCCTTATTTGTCGGAGGAATGCTACCATTCGTCTTTTCTTCATTAGCGATGGGTGCTGTCGGTCGAGCCGCTATGGCGATGATACGAGAAGTAAGAAGACAATTCTCTGACATTCCTGAATTGAAGGCCGCTCTGGAAGTCATGAAACGCAATCCAGGGAAAAAAGAAGATGAGTTTAGCGAAGCTGATAGAAAAGTTTTTGACGCCGCCGAAGGTAAAGCCGAATACGCAAAATGCGTGGACATATCTACCAAGGCGGCAATTCGTGAGATGATTTTACCCGGCCTATTGGCGGTTCTTGTTCCCGTAATCGTCGGACTTGCCTTCGGGGCTGAACCCTTGGCCGGAATGCTTGCAGGAGTAACCGTATCGGGTGTTCTTCTTGCCATATTTATGGCCAATGCCGGGGGTGCCTGGGACAATGCAAAAAAAGCCTTTGAAGAGGGGGTGGAAATAAACGGACAGATGTACTACAAAGGCTCTGATCCTCACAAGGCCGC
>JANXYC010000150.1 GCA_025350305.1 Cyclobacteriaceae bacterium
AACCAAACCCGATTACCGCGCCACCATCTATTGGAGCCCCGAAATTGTAACGGACTCAAAAACCGGCACCGCCACTGTTTCTTTTTTCGCCGCCGACTTACCCGGTCGCTACCGCATCCTGGCAGAAGGAGTAACGCAAAATGGAGAACCGGTGCGGTGTGTGTATTTTATCGAGGTGGATAGTGACTGAGGAATGTTACCTTAGTTAGGTTTCTCTATCTAAAGTAATCTGCATTTGATGAAAAAGTGCTTTTTCATACTGTTAATGCTTCCCTTGATTTATGGTCATGCCCAAATCACCGGCACCGTAACCGATAGCAAAACAAAAAAGCCAATAGCAGAAGTTGAAGTATTCATCCATGGCCAGGCTCACTACACCTTTACGAATGCAGACGGGCAATTTGTGTTAGGAGCCATTCACCCGGGCTTCGCGGATGTGGTCTTGTATAAAAAGGGCTATCAGCTTTTTAAATCATCGATTCGGATTCAGCAGGGCAAGGCATACGCGCTTAATCTCACCATCATTCCTTCCAGAAAAGAAAAAGGACCCAAAATCATGAAGGCTGATGATTGGAGCGGAGACCTTCAGAAATTTGGGAATCTTCTGCTTGGAAAGGAATACGGGGCCAGTTGCTCCATCATGAACGGCGACGTGTTATCGTTTACCAAAAGCCCGGAAGGAACCCGTGTAAAATCTTCAGAACCACTTCTGATAAATAATAACTCGTTAGGATACCACGTCTTGTATTATTTACAGACCGGAGTATTCAATGACGACAAGACAACATTGCAGGGCTACTATACTTTTTTGCCGATGCAGGCTCAGGGCAGTGATCAGGTTCTGCAATGGGCGTCCAACCGTTTAAAAACGTATGAAGGCTCGGAGCGACACGTGTTCAAATCGATAATAGAAGGGAATACGGAGGCAGCGGGATTTTTGTTGTTTGATAAGAGGGGAGGACGTCTAAACGCAGCTTCTTTGATGACGCCCTCCATTTCGAACTATCATAAAATTCTACTGACCGATACGGCGAATGTTCAGTTCAAAACAAAGTCTGGTGAGTTAAAAACATCGCAACTTATTCCGAAAGGTTCTTTGCAAGTGAACGACGAAGGCATATTACTAATACCATCGAACCTTGAAACGAAAGGCTCTATGCGAATCGGTGGAGTGATCAACTTACTTCCACAGGATTACGAGCCGTCGAAGTCGGGGGACGAGAATTTCATGAGATACTATGAAAAAATTTACGTTCAAACAGATAAACCGTACTACTATCCCGGGGAGCCGTTTTGGTTTAAAGGCTACATTAATTACAGGGCAGCGTCCATGCGGGACTCGTTGAGCGGGGTGGTGTATGTAGAGATCATCAGTCCCAAGAAGGGGATCACGTTGTCAAAGGTGCTGAAGATCGACAGCGGCTTTTTCCATGGAGATTTTATTTTTCCCGACACACTTTTGCCGGGCACGTATTACCTGAGGGCCTACACCAATTTGAACCGAAACTTCACGAGCGAGAATTTATTTTTGAAACCGATTCCCGTGCTGAACATAACCGACAAGGCAGATCCCGTGCAAGGCAAGCCAACAGCCGGGCAGGACGGTCAACTTACCATCGTGACGGATAAACAGAAATACAAAACACGGGAGAAGATCAGTTTGACTGTTCAAGTAAAAGACGCGGGGGGTACACCACTCAGCTCCAACATATCAATTTCCGTTACCGATGCGGGACAGGTTGTGCCAGTGCTTGACGCAACAACCATTAATAAAGGATTTCCGCTCGATAGAGAGACGAACGCTGGAAACATGGAGTTTAAATATCCGATGGAGTCCGGGATTGGTTTTTCAGGACGGTTTCTGAACGACAAGGGGAAGCCGGAAAAAACTTCACTTACTGTTTTTCAATTGAAACCCCGCAACATGATGCTTGCGGAGGCAAATGATCAGGGGTTATTTGAACTTAGAGGATTGCAGTTCTATGATACCGCAACTTTCTCTATCAAGTCAGACGAGGCAACGGACATGCCCTATGGAAAGGTGGAGTTGTTGAAGCGCGAAATACCCCCTGTTGATTTTAAGGAAATTGATTACTCAATAAGTATTCTCAAAACTGAGTCTGCGCAAAGATTGATATCGGAGTATGAAGTACCAAAAGACACTCGTTTGCTGGAAGCGGTTGAGGTTAAGGGTAGAAGAATTCACATAGATGAAACAAATGATCCAGACTACCGCGTTAAGCGTTCTTATGGAAGACCGGATTATGTACTAACCAAAAAGGATCTGCATCTGGAATTTGGATACGGGAATTTGATCTATCACATACAGGGAAAAGTACCTGGTCTTAAGCCTGATATGACTTTTGCAAGATCAGGTATGCAATCAATTAATTTCCAGGGTGGGCCGCTTGTTACGTTGAATGATGTCCCACTACAGGGAAGCACTGCTGAAATTCTTAGCATGATTGATCCGAATACGGTAGAATCAGTGGAGTTCACCACAAGAGTCAATGTTTTGTATGGTTCTCAGGGTGGTGCCGGCGTAATTGCTATTTACACTAATAAAGGCGCGAACCCGGCAAACTTTAAGATCGACCCTAATTTTCAACAAATAAAGATTCACGGCTATTGGCGACCAGGTAAGTTTAATTTTCCCGATTATAACCTTCCAGGCGCCAACACAACAAAACCCGATTATCGCGCCACCATTTACTGGAACCCCGAAATTCTAACCGACGCAAAAACCGGCACCGCCACCGTTTCATTTTTCACCGCCGACTTACCAGGCATCTACCGGATCGTGGGGGAGGGAGTCACTCAAAATGGAGAACCGGTGCGGCGCATATATTTTATCGACGTGGATAATGATTAGCCAATCATTAATTTAGCCTGTTGTACAGAGTACTACGTAGCTTGTGCGACAAAATGGCAATGCAAGTTATTGATTCATAAGGCATAAGATCAAATTTTATGTTGTCTAAGTAACCAGCGTAGTAGTAGTAGCCATGAATGAAAGGATTCTTATAAACAGCCGGTGGCGGTGGACTTTATTTTGCTGCCTCCTGTCGGCTGGATCGCTCCATGCTCAAATTATTATGGGCAACGTCAAGGATGCCAAGACCCTCGAACCACTTCCGTTTGCCAATGTCTTTGTGAATAACTCTACCATCGGCACGACCACTGGACTTCGGGGCGATTTTGTTCTGAAAACTATCAAACAGCCCGGCACGTACGAGCTTATCGTTTCTTTTGTTGGGTATGAGACGTTCAAAGCAGAGGTGAACCTTAACGCCGAGGAGACTGTCAACGCAGAGATCAAACTGGAGCCCTCCAAACTTGAGCTAAACAATGTGGAAGTGAAAGGCACACGGGACGAGGTATGGGAAAAACAATTAAAAAAATTCGAAAAAAGTTTTTTAGGAAAAGACAAAATGGCCGCGGCCTGTAAAATACTCAACCCCTGGGTGATTGATTTTGCGGAAGGCGGCATACAAAAAAAATTCATTGCCACTGCGAATGAACCCATTGAGATCTTTAACCTCGCACTGGGCTACAAAGTGATGTTCTATCTCCGATTGTTCTGGGTAGATAAGGTTGGGTACTCCATTGTTGGTAATGCGCGTTTTGAAGAAATGCAGAGCCCGGATGAACGTGAGCGGGCACAATGGCAAATCAACAGAAAACTTTCCTATCTGCGTTCCAATCATCACTTGTTCAAAGCCATCATCGATCATCGCATTGCCGGTGAAGGCTTCCGGTTGTTCACGGAGAAGCCGGAGTACGAGAGCACCACCATGCGTTCCCCTAATTTTAATTCTGACCTGGGAAAATTTGTGACGCGCTATGATACGAGTGCCATTGTAACACCGGCCGAACAACCCGGTTTTTATAAAATAAAAATGAAAGGCAGAGTGGAGGTACACTATGTTAATGAAAGGGTCCCTATCCGCACCTACAGGGATATTCCCTATCAGGTCAGTTGGATAAAATTAAGCAAGGATTCGATCACCGTAAACAAGGATGGCTTTGAACAAAATCCGCTGGACGTTAACCTGTCGGGCGAAATGAGTGCCGACCGCATGGCCAGGATGCTACCGTTGGATTACCTGACCGGTAAGTCGGTGCCGTTGGTAAAAGAAAAAATAGATAAAAAAATTGTCGCCCAGTTTCAGGAGAAAGTATACGTGCATACCGACAAGCCTTACTATTATTCCGGGGAGCCGTTATGGTTCAAAGGTTATGTCAATTACCGGTCTCCGGGATTGCGTGATTCGATGAGCCGCACCGCGTACTTAGAATTAATCAGCCCTAAAAAAAGAATTACCCTTTCAAAAACGATTGCCGTTGACAGTGGGTTTTTTAACGGAGACTTTATCTTACCGGATACCCTTTCTCCCGGCACCTATTATTTGAGGGCCTATACCAACTTCAGTAGAAATTTTGGTGATGAAAGCATGAGCATCAAGCCGCTTCCAGTTCTGAACCTGAAAGATAAGGTGGAGCAAAAACAATTGCTGGCGGCCAATACAAACCAGGACGTCATCACGATAGTGCCGGACAAGCAGCGCTACAAAATCCGGGAGAAGATTAAACTTACGCTGCACTTAAAAGATGAAGAAGATCAGCCGATAGGGTCCAATCTCTCCATTTCGGTGACCGACGCCTCGCAGGTGGTGCCCGTTGAATTATCAAATACAATACTGGACGGTTATCCTATTCTGGAAGGCAGAATGGATTCTGCTAAAATAGACTTGTCTCACGACATTGAGTATGGAATAAGTTTTTCAGGGCGTTTCCTGAATGCTAAGAATAAACCTGAAAAAGCAACCTTATATGTCTTGCAGTTAAATCCACAGGATTTTACCATGGGGCAGTCAAATGATAAGGGTATGTTCAAGGTAAGTGGTCTGGTCTTTTCCGACACAGCTTCCATTTCTGTTCAATCCCGCAATGCAAAAGGCGAGTCGTACGGTACAGCAGAATTGTTCCCGCGTGATTTTGCACCCTTGAATTTCAAAACTCCGTCATATCAACTCAACATAACGAAGGCGGAGTCAGTGCAACGTTTGAAATCGGAATATGAATTGCCCCCGAACACAAAACTATTAAACGAAATTGTGGTCCGGGCAAAGCGAATAGAGGCAGAACCGCGACGAAGGCCATACGGCAAGCCCGACGTGGTTCTGACAGAGAAAGACTTGAATGTTAGTTATGGTAATCTATTGTACACGTTGCCTGGCAAAGTCCCGGGATTAATCGTTAGGCAAGTCCTTAATGGTGATGGGGAGGGCCCGCGATGGATGGTCTATCTTCAGCGCGGACTCTCCATTGCAAATCCATCCGAAGTGCTTGTTACTGTTAATGACGCCATTGTAGGAGGAAACCCGGCTGATATTATTGGCGCGATTAACCCGAGCACCGTTGAATCGATTGAGGTGAAAAAAGGTGTGAATGTGTTGTATGGTGGGTATGGAGGCAATGGAATCGTAGCTATTTATACAAAGAATGGATCGGAAATCATTGGGCATACAAAAAATCTTTCCGTCATAAAGGTTCCGGGTTATGCACCTTCACGCAAATTCAGGTTTCCCGATTACGAAGACCCGGCAACAGATGCTTCCCAGGCTGACTATAGGTCGCTTCTCTATTGGAATCCTGACCTACGAACTAATGATAAAACAGGTAGTGTATCCGTTTCTTTTTATGCTGCCGATTTACCCGGCCGTTATCGCGTGGTGGTGGAAGGTGTAACTCAAAACGGCGACCCGGTGCGATGTGTGAGTTTTATTGAAGTGGATAATCGTTGATAGTTGAGAGAGGTTGGAGACTTTGAGGTTTGAAGCTGGTGGTGACCTTTTTACAATCTTATTCTAAATTGAAAAGTGTGCTGATGATAGTAGAGCAAGTTAACGATGTAAAGAGAACTGAATGATGAATGCTGAATATCGAAAATCGAATGTTGAAGTTGGCGGATAAATTCGAAATTCAGAGCATTAGGTATGATTGTCCAAAACCGATCGCTATCGTGCGAAGCAATAATCTTATGAACCCACCAAGGAACCTGTTTGTAATTTGTTATTGGCTTATGTCAATCTCGTTGCAGGCCCAGACCATCAGCGGCAAAGTGATCGATGCAAAAACGCAGGAACCACTGCCGTTCGCAAACGTTTTTCTCAATAATTCAACGATTGGCACGACAACACAATTGAACGGTGAATTCAGTCTGAAGAATGTGCGACAGCCATCGACATACGAAATAATCGTTTCTTTTGTTGGATATGAGACCTTAAAAATGAAGATAAGCCTGGCAGCATCTGAGCTTCAGATGGGAACGATCCAGTTGAGGCCATCCAAAATTGAATTGAGTTCACTTGAGATCAAAGGAAAGAAGGATACGAAATGGGAGAGAAAAATTAGAAAGTTTAAAAAGGTTTTTTTTGGTGAAGATAAGGGAGCAGCGTTCTGCACGCTGGAGAACCCCTGGGTAATCGACTTCCCGGATGGAAGAGAAACATTCGATGCCACCGCCAGCGCACCCCTGGAAATTGAAAACAGGAACCTTGGTTATAAAGTAATGTTCTATTTGAATGATTTCTCTGTTGATAAATTTGGATACAGCATCCTTGGCAATGCATTATTTAAGGAAATGCAATCATCGGATGAAAAGGAACAATTGAAATGGTCTGTAAACCGGAAAAAATCCTACCAGCATTCTCGTCAACGTTTATTCAAGTCCATGATTGACCATCGGATCAATGGAAACGGATTTAATCTCTATACCGATGTCGCGGGATATGAGGATGCGAAGGTTCGCGGAGCGTTTTTCTATAACCAGTTGGGAAATGCCATCAAGTTGTACGACACCATGGACCTGGTTAAACCCGGCCCGCAAAAGGATATTTATCAAATTATTATAAATGGCCGTCTGGAGGTGCACTATACCAAAGAAAAAGTACCGATAAGAACCTATCGGGATGTCTTTGGTCCGGTAAGCTGGATTAGGGTTAATAAGAATTTTGTTCTGGTAAATAAAGATGGGGTTGAATTGAATCCTGCCGATGTCACCGTCTCCGGGGCATTGAGTTCTGACCGGGTTGCCCAATTGTTACCGATCGATTACCTCCCAGATGAAAGTCTTACAAATGGAATGACCAATGATTTATTATCGTTTTTGGAAGAAAAAATTTATGTACATACTGATAAACCCTACTACTATCCAGGTGAGTCGATTTGGTTTAAAGGTTACGTGAACTACCGCGCTCTTTCCCTTCGGGATTCCCTGAGTCAGACGGTCTATGTGGAGTTGCTGGAGCGACAAATGAAAACAATCAAGCAGTCGATGGTGCTCCGGATCGACAGCGGACTTTTCCAAGGCGACTTTCTTTTGCCGGATACCCTTTCTTCTGGGTCATACTACCTGAGGGCCTATACCAATTTGAGTCGAAATTTCGGTGATAATAACCTGTTTGTAAAGCTAATTCCAGTACTGAATCCATCTGATAAAATAAAAGCA
>JANXYC010000167.1 GCA_025350305.1 Cyclobacteriaceae bacterium
GCAAGGTTTTTAGGTGATGAAAAGAAGTTCCACGCTGCTTTAAGGGAAATGGGCAGGAATTGTTTCCGACTAAGCTGGTAGATCTTCATCTCTCTTAAAAACAACCTCGTGTAAAAATGGTTTTAATAGTTCTCTAAAATCTGCAACTTTCGATAGCTTCCGGCAACGATATGCGATTTTTCGGACTTGTTTTGTTAGTTTTCTTGATTACACTGGGCCTCCCTTCTGCTTGCAGGAGAGAAGGAACGCTTGCCAACACCGCCGACTCGGTGGATTTTAATCTTCACATCCGGCCAATTCTATCAGACCGGTGTTTCAAGTGTCATGGCCCGGATGCCAATCAGCGAAAAGCAAATCTCCGGCTTGACATCCGTGAAAATGCGCTGGCAGCATTGAAAGATAATCCAACGGCTCATGTAATCATGCCGGGGAAATCATCCCAATCCGAAATGTACAGGAGAATTTCTTCCAACGATACATCCCAGCGCATGCCACCCGTCAATTCCAACCTTACACTAAACGAACAGGAGGTTGAATTGATTAAGAAATGGATTGACCAGGGTGCTGTTTACAAAAAACATTGGGCATTTATTCCGCCACAAAAGCCTGCGCTTCCAAGCCTTAGCGATAAGGAATGGTCGCGAAATGAAATCGACGGATTTGTTTTGGCGAAGTTGGAGCAAGCTGGTCTCAAGCCCAATCAAGAAGCTGACAAGGAACGGTTGCTGAAACGCATGTGTCTTGACATAACAGGTTTGCCGCCTTCCCTGGCGCTACAAGAAAAATTTCGGAATGATAGGTCCGCTGGGGCCTACGAAAATATCGTAGATGAGCTATTGTCCCAGCCTCAATATGGCGAGAAGATGGCAGTTTATTGGATGGACGTAGCCCGCTACGCGGATTCACACGGCTATCAAGATGATGGCTTGCGGACTATGTGGCCGTGGCGGGATTGGGTGATCCACGCGTTCAATGAAAATTATCCCTACGATCGTTTTGTTACCTGGCAACTGGCGGGAGACCTTCTTCCGAATCCAACGAAAGAGCAATTATTGGCCACGGGATTCAATCGTAATCATAAAATTACGCAGGAAGGTGGTATCATCCAGGAGGAGTACCGGATTGAATATGTGACGGACCGCACCAACACATTCGGTAAATCTTTTCTGGCTCTGACATTTGAATGTGCTCATTGCCATGATCATAAATACGATCCCATTTCGCAAAAGACCTACTATGGCACGTTCGCCTTCTTCAACCAAGTGCCGGAAAAAGGTTTGGTAGGAGATATTCAACTTGCATCGTTGGCGGACCCGCCAAAAATCAGGATCACTTCTGATGAGGTACGTAAAATATTTTCCTACATCAATAAAAAAGATACGGCGGCGGTGGAGGTTATGGTGATGAAAGATTCAAGCAGGCAAAGACCTACGTTCGTATTGAAGCGAGGAGCCTATGATGCCCACGGCGATGAGGTGACGTTCGATTTACCTTCGGCCATTCTTCCATTTGACTCTGTAAAGTTTGGAAATAACCGACTGGGGCTTGCAAAATGGTTGTTCGAAAGGAAAAATCCACTGACAGCGCGTGTTTTTGTTAACCGTATGTGGCAGGAGTTTTTTGGACGGGGCCTCGTAAAAACATCCGGTGACTTTGGGATGCAGGGTGATATGCCCTCTCACCCGCAGCTCCTGGATTGGATGGCACTGGATTTTATGAACAACGGCTGGAACATCAAGCGCTTGATAAAACAAATCGTGATGTCATCAACGTATTGTCAATCTTCGGCGATTAGTAAGGAGAAATTGGCGGCGGACCCTGAAAATATTTTATTAGCCAGAGGTCCACGCATTCGTATGGCCGCTGAAACGGTTCGCGATTTGGCATTGGCGAGCAGCGGACTATTGATAAAAGAAATTGGAGGACCCAGTGTAAAAGTCTATCAACCAAAAGGAATTTGGGAATCATCCACTTCAGGAAGGGGTGTGCTCGCACATTATGTACAGGACCATGGTGATGATCTTTACCGCAGAGGGCTGTATAGTTTCATCAAACGTACGGTTCCCCCGCCGGGAATGTTGGTATTTGATGCCAGCAACCGCGACCAATGCGAGGTGAAACGCTTGCGAACGAATACGCCTCTACAGGCGCTGATGTTGCTCAACGATCCCGTTATCCTTGAAGCTTCGCGCGTATTTGCGGAGCGATTGATGAAAGAACAATCAAGCCCGGAAGAAAAAATTAGGAAAGCATTCCGATCGGTCATTTGCCGCGATGCCAAGCCGGAGGAATTGAAAATTCTGGTTGGTTATTTTGAAGATGAAATGAGAAAATTTAATGTATCGAAAAAAAGGGCGCAACAATTGATCAATGCTGGTGAGTACCCACATTCAGAAATTAATGACATCGTCTCGCTGGCTTCATTGATGCAAGTAATTCATACGATTTATAATATGGAAGAGGCTATTACGAAGACTTGAGCCTCATCCCCAGCCCTTCTCCGGGGGAGAAGGGAGTAGTTCCCTCTCCTCTTGGGAGGGTTAGGATGAGGTAAGGACACATGAGATAAAGAAAATGAAAAGCGAATTTATTGAGAATCGATTTCACGTCACGCGCAGGCATTTCCTGGGCAAGCTGGGCCTTGGCTTTGGTTCCGTGGCGCTTGGCTCGTTACTCATGCCAGATTTGTTTAGTGGAAAAGAGGAACTTGGTCAGACGGTTGGATTGCCGCACTTTGCACCAAAAGCAAAACGAATCATTTATCTTTTTCAGAATGGGGCACCCTCACAGCTTGAAAGCTTCGACTATAAACCCCTGCTCACCAAAATGGCAGGAGAGGAGTTGCCAGCATCGATCCGGATGGGCCAACGCCTTACCGGCATGACTTCCGGACAAAAGAAGTTTCCGCTTGTTGGTTCACATTTCAAATTTCAGCAATATGGAAAATCGGGTGCATGGGTAAGTGAAATGTTTCCCAACATTGCAAAAGTCGTAGACGATATCTGTATCATCAAGTCCATGCACACGGAGGCTATCAATCACGACCCGGCGCTCACATTTATGCAGACGGGCGCACAGCAAGGCAACCGTCCGAGCATGGGTGCCTGGTTGAGTTATGGCTTGGGAAGTGAAAATAAAAACCTGCCTGCGTACTGTGTGTTGCTTTCGCGTGGCAGGGGCAATGGCCAGGGCGTTTACTCGAAGCTCTGGACGAACGGATTCCTGGACAGTATTCACCAGGGTGTGCAGTTCAGCAGCAGTGAAGAACGCGTACTCTATCTAAAGGATCCCCAGGGCCGCGATCGTAAAGACACCAGAAAGATGTTGGATAATCTTGCCCAACTCAACGACATGAACTACAAAGAGTTTGGCGATCCGGAAATTCAAACCCGCATTCAGCAGTATGAAATGGCCTACCGGATGCAGACCGCTGTGCCTGAATTAACGGACCTCACCCACGAGCCTGACAATATTATTAAAATGTACGGGGCCGATTGCCTGTCACCCGGGACTTACGCTGCCAATTGCCTTCTCGCACGAAAACTTTCTGAAGCAGGAGTCCGGTTTGTGCAGTTGTACCATCAGGGCTGGGACCAACATGGTAACATCGTTGGAGAAATGCCACTACAGGCGCAAGATGTGGACCGAGCAACGGCTGCATTGATTATGGATTTAAAGCAACGGGGATTACTTGACGAAACATTGGTGATCTGGGGTGGTGAATTCGGAAGAACGAATTATTGTCAGGGCGATTTATCAAAAGACAATTATGGACGCGACCATCATCCGCGCTGCTATACGATCTGGATGGCAGGCGGGGGCGTAAAGCCTGGAATGGTGTATGGAGAGTCTGACGAATTTGGATACAACATTGTGCGCGACCCCGTGCATGTGAATGATTTTCATGCCACCGTTTTGCACTTGATGGGGCTCCATCACGAGCAGCTCAATTTCAAACATTTGGGAAGAAGATATCGACTCACTGATGTAGCAGGGAAAGTTGTGAATGGAATATTGGTCTAGGCCTCACCCCCACCTACGCCAAGGCTTCGGTGGGCAAGCTAGCCTTCACCGGGGGAGAGGGGATTTCGCGGTGAGGATTCAGGGGTGGGTTACAAAACAAGAGTTTCCATGCAGAAAATAAAAAGCATTCTTCTCAATCTCATCTTCTTTATTCAAGTATTACTCATTTTCCTTTTGTTATTCGATGACCGAATTGAACTTCCCGTTTGGTTGCAAGTAGCGGGCCGGTTGCATCCTGCGCTGTTGCATTTACCTATCGGCCTGTTAGTTTTTCTGATTGTCCTGCTGCTTGCACGAAATGAGTTCAAAAAGAAGGCATTTAACAAAATCATGTTGATCGTGTTATTGCTCACCTCCTTTACCGCCACTGTCACCGCACTGTTTGGATTTTTTCTTTCGCGACAGGGAGATTACGGGCCGGATGCATTGACACAACATAAGATCAGCGGAACGTTGTTAAGCTTGTTATGTTATGGTTTGGTATTGGCATTTATCCGCAAGGAAAAATACAGCACGCTGTTCTATGGCCTTGGATTGTTAACTGTCGGTTTCATGTTTTTTGCAGGTCATACGGGAGGAACTCTTACCCATGGTGAGAATTATGTATTTGCTCCGTTATCAAATTCTCCCAATAACGCAGTAGCGGATGCAGACGCCTCGGTTTTTCAGATGGCGGTGTTCCCAATTCTTGAGAAGAAGTGTTTTACCTGCCATAATGAAAAGAAGGCCAAAGGAAAGTTTGTCATGACTTCTGTTGCCAAATTTAAAAAGGGCGGGAAGCATGGAAAGGAATGGGAGGAGGGTATGCCGGAAAAAAGCCGGATGATAAAGTATATCCATCTGCCGCTGGAGGATGATGACCACATGCCTCCGGATGGCAAGCCGCAATTGTCCACGCAGGAAATGAAAATGCTTGAAAGCTGGATACGGGCTGGCGCTGATTTTGAAAAGAAATTGACGGACCTGAAGGACGATGACTCCCTGAAAATTATTGCGACGGCAGTGGCCGCATCAAAAAATAATCACATAGAAGAAAAGCAGTACGGGTTCACCGCTGCTCCTGAAGAGGTGGTTCGCAAACTTAACACTCCTTTCCGTTCGGTGTTCCCGTTGTCTCAAAAGAGTCCGGCCTTGCAGGCTGATTTTTTTATAAAAGAATCATTTGAGTCCGGGGCGCTGGAGGAATTGAAAGAAGTGCGCGATCAACTGGTGGTACTCAACCTTTCAAAGATGCCGGTCATCGATAAAGATCTCCTGGTTATTGGGAGCTTTAAAAACCTGGAAAAGATTAATCTTAATTTTTCTAAGATCAACGGCGCAGGTTTGTCATCGCTTCAAGGTTTAAAGAATCTCAACTCACTTTCTTTGGCAGGTACGGATATTACGTCCGAAAGTTTGAAACCTGTTATGGTTTTGCCAGCCTTGAAAGAGTTATTTGTCTGGAACACCGGCATCACCGAAGAACAGCGAGCAAAGCTGGAGGCTCAACATCCGGGAATAACCGTACGCACCAGCCAGTTTAAAGAGGACAAAACACTTCGATTGAGCAGACCTTTGATGGTGAATGAGGGAGTTGTAAAGAAGGGTGAACCTGTTGTAATAAAACATTCCATGCCCGGCGTGACGATTCGTTATACCCTGGATGGTAGCAATCCCGACAGCGTTGTTTCTAAGATGTATGATGCCCCGCTGAAACTTCTTGTTTCTACCAAAATAAAAGCAATGGCCTGTAAGTCCGGATGGTACTGCAGTGAGGTATTTGAGACCGCCTGTTTTGTTGAAGGGCAAAGACCCGTGCATGTTGAATTACTCACAACTCCTGATAAGCAGTACCGCGGTGAAGGGGCAAAAAGTCTCACGGATGGGAGGAAGGGCTTCACCGATGTATTCAAGGAACCTTCATGGTTGGGCTACAGCGATCAGCCATTAGCGGCTGGCTTCGATTTTGGACAAAATCCTTCGGCGATACGTACAATCATGATCAGTTACGGACGAAGCATCGGGTCCTACATTTTTCCTCCTATGGTGGTGGAGGTTTGGGGTGGAAGAAACAGGAATGATCTGAGGTTGATAAAATCGTTGAACGTGGAACAGCCGGTAAAAGACGAGCCGCAGCGGATTGAAGCCCTGTCAATTCCGTTAGAAAAGGTAAACCATTCTTACTACAAACTGATTGTGAAGCCGGTTGACAAGCTTCCCAAGTGGCACTCCGGCAAAGGCAAGAAGGGTTGGGTGATGATCGATGAGGTATTTTTTTATTAAGATGGAATTTCGATATTGTGAAGAGGCTGGGTGACGGTACATCCATGATGGAGCAATACATTTGTTATTAAATAGGAAGGGCCCCCGCAAGAAGGAGGGACATGCTGTATGAAGACTTTCACCTACCGTTCGGTGAGAACACAGGGGGAGAATTAGAGGCAAGAAATAAAAGTAAGGATTCACCCTTCCGTCACGGTCAATTGCTGGATACGTTAGTCCTACTTTGTCACATTTAGATTTTTTGGGTCACAACGAGCACGAAGATGCAGGACCTTGATTTCGTAGTGCTCGTAGTGGTTCGTTGTGTTCTTCGTGACCATACTTCTGATTCGTTCTTCGGGCTGCAACGTTATACTATTCAATAGATTAGATTTAAAAATCCCGCAACTGCAAAACGTTGGCTGCCATTTTGGCTAAGACAATTTTTTGGAAAGGAATATAAAATCCGGTTACTAATCCATAAGTTTGGGCATTGATTGAGACTAGAAACACTACAAACGAAGTAGAAAACTTAAAAAAAATGAAATGAAAAATTTAGTAATTGGGTTCGTGGCATTAATTTTTGCTGTAGCCATCAGTAGTTGCTCTAAAAAATGCAATAATGAGCAGCCCCGTGCAAGAGTACTGAACAACGGAACAAGTTCGGTGAGTGTAGGGATAAAGACGTCAAATGGCAATACGGTGAACATCAACAATGTGGCTCCCCAAGCAGCATCGCCTTATGCGAGCTATGCAGCTGGGGCAATCACTTTTACGATCAGCGTTACCGTCAACGGAACCAAAACCGACTACGTAAAAGATGTTACTGTGGGCAACTGCTATGACTATGACATTGCCATTGACGCCAGCAACGTTATCACCGTCAAAGCTGTGGACAGAAACGCCTAGAAACGATCCGTAACATTTAAAACTCAAGGAATTTACTCCTTGAGTTTTTTTATTCTTCGCAATCTCAGCCTCCGGACTCTGCCCTTATCTCAATGTTCAGAATTCTTCACTTGGAATAATGACAGATTGCGTGACTCGACTAGCTGCAATTGTAATTAAACTGCGAAACAACACTTTCATATTGGAGGAGTATTCTACTCATGCGCCGCCGTTGATTTATCATTCATACGTGTACCACGCCGAATCACCATAAAAACCCGGCGGTGGAGCATCCTTATGCACTTCACAATTGCAACTACTGGTACGCGGGTCGGGACATTTTAATGCCAGTGCAAGGCTCTCCTGCCATTTATGTTCTTCTACTAAATACCCTTTATGCAGCAGTCTGTCGTCAAACATATTCACGTTGCTGTCTTCCAGAATGCCATAATATTTGTTACCACACTTTTCGCAAAACCACCATTGATAGGATATTTCAATGGGCCGGTCTTTTTCTTCCGTTGAAAGACTGAGTTTACACTTTATATCACTTTGACACTTTATACATTTCATAGTGAAGTATTTTTGGATGGCAGGCAAATATAGCGTTGAACATGAATT
>JANXYC010000243.1 GCA_025350305.1 Cyclobacteriaceae bacterium
AAACGCCGAGAAAGAACTCCCTGAATTTAAGGATGCGTACATCGCTATTGAACACCTGCTGTTATCAATTCTGTCAACCAAAGACAAAGTCGCGTCTTTCATGAAAGATGCTGGCTTTGCCAAACAGGAATTAATCAAAGCGATCAAAGAACTTCGGGGAGGATCCAGTGTCACGGATCAAAACGCTGAAGCAAAATACAAATCGTTGGAACGTTATTCCAAAAATCTAAACGATTTAGCGAAGAAGGGGAAAATTGATCCGGTCATTGGGCGCGATGAAGAGATTCGCCGGGTGTTGCAAATTCTTGCGCGCAGAACAAAGAACAATCCCATACTCCTGGGAGAACCGGGAGTTGGTAAAACAGCAATAGTAGAAGGCCTGGCCCAGCGCATCGTAAACGGTGACGTGCCTGAAACCCTCAAAGGAAAGATCCTGGTTTCACTTGACATGGGCTTGTTGGTAGCGGGCGCCAAGTACAAGGGTGAGTTTGAAGAACGGTTGAAAGCAGTTATTAAGGAAGTGACTGATTCCGAAGGTCAGATCATTCTCTTCATTGATGAAATTCATACACTCATTGGTGCCGGCGGCGGCGAAGGCGCCATGGATGCTGCAAATCTTCTCAAACCCGCACTGGCCCGGGGTGAACTTCATGCGATCGGGGCCACAACGTTGAAAGAATATCAAAAATACATTGAAAAAGACAAAGCCCTTGAAAGAAGGTTCCAGGCCGTTATAGTGGATGAGCCTTCGGTGGAAGATTCAATTTCCATCCTTCGCGGCATTAAGGACAAATACGAACTTCACCATGGTGTTCAGATAAAAGACGATGCCGTGATTGCGGCTGTTGAGTTGTCTCATCGCTATATCTCCGACCGGTTCCTGCCCGACAAGGCCATTGACTTGATGGATGAGGCTGCCTCCAAGCTACGCATTGAAATGGATTCGATGCCCGAGGAGTTGGATGAACTCAATCGCAAGATTATGCAACTTGAGATTGAGCGAGAGGCCATCCGAAGGGAGAAAGACCGCGATAAGGAAGCGACGTTGAGCAAAGAGATCGCAGAACTTTCTGAAAAGCGGAATAATCTCAAGGCCAAATGGGAAGGTGAAAAAGAAGTTGTCCACGGTATTCAGAAAGAAAAAGAAGTTATTGATAAACTGAAATTTGAAGCAGATCAGGCAGAAAAGGCGGGTGATTACGGCCGCGTAGCAGAAATACGCTATGGGAAAATCACGGAAGCTGAAAAAAGGCTCAGTGCCCTTCAGGATAAAATGAAATCTATGCAAGGTGCGGGTACGCTGTTAAAGGAAGAAGTCGATAGCGAGGACATCGCACAAATCGTAGCACGGTGGACGGGCATCCCGGTTTCCAAAATGCTGCAGACCGAGCGTGAAAAACTTCTCGATCTCGAAGAAGAACTCGGCAAACGTATTGCCGGACAGGAAGAAGCTATCCGGGTACTGGCAGATGCCGTTCGTAGAAGTCGCGCCGGGCTACAAGATCCAAAACGGCCTATTGGTTCATTTATTTTCATGGGCACAACCGGTGTTGGTAAGACGGAACTATCAAAAGCGTTGGCCGAATATCTCTTTAATGATGAGAATTCGATGGTGCGCATCGACATGAGTGAATACCAGGAGCGACACAGTGTAAGCCGGTTGATTGGAGCGCCACCCGGCTACGTGGGGTACGACGAAGGAGGGCAATTAACAGAGGCTGTACGCCGAAAACCATATTCTGTGATCTTGCTGGATGAAATTGAAAAGGCCCACCCGGATGTTTTCAATATCCTCCTGCAAGTGTTGGATGAAGGACGATTGACCGATAACAAAGGTCGTGTGGCCAATTTCAAGAATACCATTATTATTATGACCACCAACATGGGCGCTCATCTTATCCAGGAAAACTTCGAAAAAATAACGGACAAAAATTATTTTGATATAATTGAAGAAACCAAGGAGCAGGTGCTGGAGTTATTAAAGAAGAACGTAAAGCCGGAATTCATTAACCGGATCGACGAGATCGTTATGTTCCGGCCGTTGGTTAGGAAGGACGTGAGAAAGATTGTCTTGATCCAGGTCGAGATGATAAAAAAACGACTGCTGGATTCAGGGATTACACTAGCGGTGTCGGAAAAAGCCCTTGACCGGCTGGCAAAGCTGGGGTACGATCCGCAGTTTGGAGCGCGACCGCTGAAACGAGTCTTGCAGCGCGAAATTTTGAATGAGTTATCGAAGCAGATTTTGTCTGGTAAAATAAGTAAAGATTCGGTAATTCATGTTAATATGAAAAATGAGGTTGAGTTTGAATTCGAAAATCGCTCACCAGTGACGGTATAACGTTGAGGAGTTGCACCTTTTTATTGTCATGGTTTGCTACCGATAGCGTAATTCAATTCAGGGGAGAATCCCTTACACTCCTTCCTCAATATTAAAAACACGCTTTAACCGGTCTTGGCCTTTTCTGTCCATGAGCATCAAAAGGTAGTCGCCTCTCTGGATGGGAATACCTCCTTCCGGGTTTTTGTGCATGGTCCTTTTACCTTCTGAAATCTTCACCATGCCAATGAGTATGACATTACACTGCTTTTTCAAATCAAAGAACGCTTTTTCATAGGGCATGCCGATGAAGGGGTTATCCCCGGTAATCAAAAACTCTTTCATGTCATACTCATGGTCTTCGTGTGCAAAGGCGATGATTTCTTCACTGAGGATGGCAACATCGGGTTCGTAGATGTAGCTTGCGAGCAGCTTTGAAGAAATCTCGTTTTTTGAAATGGCATACGTAACGCCCGCATTTACAAACGTGCTTTTCAGGTTACCATTGTCAAGGGTGACCACGTAGTTGAGGTTTTGAAAATGTTTTTTGATATTAATAATATAGACGAGTTTCTCGGTATCATCATTGAGGTTAACAAAAACAACCGACGCTTCTTTCAGGTTTGACTTTTCCAGCAATTCAAAATTGTTGTAGTCGGAATAAAGTGTGTAAACATTATCAGATGAGTAAAACTCATGAATGATATCAATGCTGGAGCGATCTTTGGTGATGATCGCAATTTGACGGCCAGCCCCGACCAGGTGGCTGATGACAGATTGACCGAAGTCATTCCAGCCAATAATCACTACGTGGTTTTTGAACTGCGTGCCATTGAGCCCGAGTTCCTTTTGTTCTTTTAATGTGCTCATAAAATTTGCGATCTGTCCAATAATAAAACCATACACACCCAGACTTGATAGAAGAAAAATAAAGCCGATCATGCGTCCCCAGTACGAAACCGGCAATACATCGCCGTACCCAACGGTGGTCAGCGTTTCCACGAGGTACCACATCCCATCCTGCAGGGTATTGAGCTTGCTGCCCGGCATCCCACCCTCAAGCTGTAACAAAATGGCAACCAACGAACCGTAGATGACTACCAGGACGACGATGGTAATTATTGTCTGACGGTAGTTGGGTTTCTTCATAGACAAAGAATGTGACTAACTAAAGGAAAAGACAGGAGAATACAAAATTAACTCAATCAGAAGGGCAAGATTTTAAGGACTGACTTACCTGTTTTACTTCAATTATTCCCTTTTCATGTCCCCAGCTATTGTAGATGTAAGTTGCTATCTCCGCTATTTCCAATTCTGTGAGCGATGGAATACCTGGCATGGGCTGGTTGTAACTGCTCCCATTCACTGTCATTTCACCCGTTTGTCCGTTTTTCATCAGGCAAATCACCGCCGCCACTTTTTTATCCAAAAAATCCGAAGGCGCCAACGGAGGGTAGACCAAACCAAGACCCTTTCCATTTCTTTGATGACAATTGCTACAGTTCTTGATGTAGAGTTGCTCTCCCTCTGCGAGGTACTGTTGGAATTTTGGGTCAGCACAAGAGAAGAGTAGACAAGAGAAGAGTAGGCAGCAGGTCCCGATAGCCATCGGGAGCAATAGGCAATAACGTACCCGAAAGTCAAGACCCAATACCCAATCCCGATAGCTATCGGGACCACAAGCTTCTCTATTCATTTCGCAGTCGCTCAATTTCCCCAATCAGTCTGTTGACCTCCTCCTCCTTCGTCCCATCGTACTTGCCGCGTATCCTGCCTTGTTTGTCGATAAGTAGAAATGCACCGCTGTGAATAAATCCATCCGGCTCCGTTTTGTCCTCCATGGCGGTAGCAAAGTAACTGGTCTGCGCGATTTTATAAATGGAATCCTTGACCCCAGTAACAAAATGCCATCGTTTGGCTTCCACACCCAATCGCCTTGCAAAATCATGAAGCAACCCGATTGTATCATATTCCGGATCGATCGTATGAGAAAGAATTAAGACATCCGGCATGTCTTTCGTCGCTTCATACACGCGCAGCATCTGTGTCTTCATAATAGGACAGATGGTACGGCAGGTGGTGAAGAAAAAATCCGCTACATAGATTTTACCCCGAAATGTTTCATTGGTGATACGTGAACTATCCTGGTCAACAAATTGAAAAGGAGCGATAGCATGATAAACTGTGTCGGTACCGTTGACGAATCGTTCTCCTAAAATCGGAAGGCGCTCTTCCTTCGTTGAACAAGATATCAGCCAAAAGCTAAGGGCTAAAAGCCAAAAGCCAAAGACTGAAAGCCGAAAGCGAAAAGCCAAAAGCCAGGACCCGCGAGCCAAAAGCCAAAACCTATTAAAAACGAATCTCATCCCCTTCATGTATTTCATTATGATCAATTGCCAAAACGTTTTGTCCAAAATAGATTTCTGTGTCTCTCCTTCGGTAGCGAGAGAGCGTAACAAGGGGCTCTCTCTCTCTTTCACCTGTGTCCTGATTAATTGTGGGCACAATGCAACGAGCACAGGGCTTAACTCCTGCGAAACGGTTCTTACCAATCATGAAATTTTTCCAACTATCTTCCTCATGTGGTTCACCGCCGGTGAAAACGAGATTGGGACGGAAGCGGTTTATCGGCACTGGATTGGCTAGTTGCGCATTCAGGTTATCCAAAGAAGACTGGCCGATAATCAATAGTGGATACCCATCTGCCAGGCTCACGTGTTCATTATTTATTTGATACCCGGCGGCAACGGGCCTGGGGTTTTCTTCCGGGAAAGAAACGAGTTTGCACGTCATCCCTAACTGGTCGGAAAACCATTGGCTATGGGCCTTACTCACTTCAAATGTAGTCACAGGATCACCCCAAACTATGGTCCCAACCGGCGAATCCTTTATAAAATGATTGAATGGTAGAATGATAGAATTTGTACCCCCAACAATATTAAAGGATTCACCTTCCTGAGACACCTTAATCAAGGACAGTTTTGGAAAGTCGCGTTGTGTCATAAACACGTTATTCTCATCCACCAGCATCCAGCGGCGGTCGTGCCGGAGGCCTTTTTCCAATACCCGAGACGACCGAAGCCGGATTCCCCCCAGCGCCTTCACGGGATAAATCCAGATTTCTGAAAGAATACGTTTATACATGAAAACTAATTCGAAGCGAAAGATCGTTAGAATAAAGATCAGAATTAACTTTAGGGCTTTAGACTATGAAACGGTTATAAGTATGGGGAAAGAATCTGCCCTTTGGTATTTTGAGAGTGTGGACCTCTACGATGTGCTGTGCCCGCACAAGGTAAAGGTCATGGGCGACAAGCATACTTTTCATTTTTTTAAGAAAGATGAGTTCATTTTCTTTCCCGACGAGCCGGCCACCCATATTTATATGATTGCCGAAGGCCGGGTTCGCATCGGTCACTACCTCGATGACGGGAAGGAAGTCATCAGCGCCATTCTCGGTTCTGGGGAAATTTTTGGAGAATTGGCCCTGGCAGGAGAAGAAAAACGCAAGGACTTCGCCCAATCCATGGACGATTCAACTTCCATTTGCCCATTAAGTATTGAAGACCTGAAGACGCTGATGTATGATAACCGTGAGTTGAGTTTCAAAATGCTGAAGCTCATAGGGTTGCGCCTCATCAAACTCGAGCGAAAACTGGAGCTGATGGTATTTAAAGATGCTCGTACGCGCATCGTAGAATTTTTGAAAGACACCGCCTCCTGGAAGGGGAAGAAGGTTGGATTTGAAACCCTGATTCCCACAAAACTTACCCATAAAGATATTGCGTCCCTCACCGGCACCTCCCGGCAAACTGTAACAACGATTCTGAATGACATGAAAGAAAATAATTTAATAAATTTTGACCGGCGACGGATCCTGATCCGTGACTTAGAGAAGCTGAAATGATTTTTTGATGGCTGCTGGCAAGTCTTTTTCCTCATCGATGTCGGTCAGTAATTCCAGTTGAAAAAAATTCTGACCCAGTTTCTTAAAATCCGACATGGTAGCTGCACAGACGGAACCAGTGCCCCACTGCTTGTTTTTAAAGACTCCTGCCAGCAGGTTGTTCATCCCCAGCAAATAATACCCACCATCCTGGGCGGGGCCGATGACCGCGTCTTGCCGCTCCAATTTCATAAAGGCTTTGGTTACTATTTCCGTGGTGAGTTCAAAACAATCCGTACCGATGATACAAATCGATTGGTAGCCGTTGCTGAAACCATCGGCGAAAGCATTCAACATTCTTTCACCTAAATCCGCGCCCCGCTGAAGTTGCTTGTCAAAAACCACATTCAACCAGCTGTCTTCCTTATCAACAAAGTCAGCATAGTATACCACTTTATCAACGTCAACATGTTCTGTAATACTTTTTGTGTGCGATGCCAGCTGTAGATAAATAACCAAAGCTTTTTCATTACCCACTGTTGCCGCCAACCGCGTTTTGACTTTCCCCAACTCGGGATTCCGGTAGAAGATGATCAACAAAGCGCGGTGCTTGACGTGTTCTGACGTGCTGCTATTCACCTTCAATAAACTTTAATTCCCTTTAACAGCCAACGCGACCAATTCTTATTGTAACCGTGAACACTATCGGTAGGCTTATTATTTCTATTAAGCGTGGAAAATCCTTCATTTTTCCATTCCATTATTCCACCGTACAGATTATGTACGTCTGTAAATCCCAGTTTTAATAATTTCTCCCCTACCCGTTCGCTGCGATACCCGACTGTGCAATAGACAATCACTTTTGCCTTCCGGTCAAACCGATCAAACTCTCTTACTGTATAGGTATTGTAATTAATGAGCACAGCGCCAGGTAAATGGCTTACGTTGTATTCCTCGGGTTTGCGGGTATCCAACAGAAGTATTTTCTTGTTTCCCTTTAGTAAGCCTTGCAGTTCAATGGGTGTTATTCGCGGAACGGAATTTCTATAAAGTGACTGCAGCTTTTTGTCGAAAGCAGACTGAGCGTTCACAGATAACGCAATAACCATGAACGCTACTGCAAACCCGATTCTTTTTCCTTCCATAGTAATTCATACCCAAGGTACCCAAACAAAGCCACATATTCGAAGGCCGTAATCACGTGATTTTCAGAAAAACCTGTTTGTGAATAGCCCACATACGATAGAAAAATCAGGGCTGTCCATAACACCGTAAATCGGAAATGTGTAAAAACGGAAAACGCCAGTAATGAGGTGACATACCAGGGGTGAACAATGGTCGATAAAGAGAAATAAATAAGCAGGACGAACAGAAATCCGGTGGATAGTTTGTCAACTCCGGACCTTCCCCGACTCATTCCCTGCAGATACGAGAAGGCTAAAATTAAGATGCTGCTCACCAGTCCCAATTTCCAACCGGTGGTTTGAATCGTATTGTATCCAACTTTCCAAAATCCATATTCACGAACGAGGTAGTAGAGACTGGCATTGAACTCGAATTTTTGAAAATATAAATTGAGGCTTTGTGAAAAACCCTCGAGCACGCGCTGATCAGACAGGGGAATGAAAAGAATTACACAGCTTATAGCTGTGATTGAATAAAAGATGGAAGCTTTTCGCCATCCAAGAACCCCCAACAGGAAGGGTAGGAAAATAACAGGCAACAATTTCACTCCGATCGCTAAAGCAAAACTGATCGCGGACATTGCAATTTTATCCAAACTCAATAACCAAACGCTCAATAGTAAAAAGAAAATCACAAAAGCCTCAAAATGCAGATTACCGGTAAGTTCGATGATAACTAATGGATTAAGTGCGTAGAGAAGTGCGTTTCTGGGTGGTAGCTTGAAACGGTCAAGCAGTTTTACAATCAAAATAATGCTCCCGGTCTCCGCCCATAGAATGAAGAGTCGCATCACTACGACACTGCCCATAATGGAATGAGGAGAAATCTTAGCGGCAAGCCAAAAAACGAATTGGGCCACCGGGGGATAGATGGTGAAATATTCCTTGCTATTCAGCTTATCAAACAGTGGGGCATCCAGGCCTGAAATATTTTGAGAAAGAACATCTACGGGAAGGACCGCGAAAGGATGTTGTCCTGCGGCCCACAATCGCCCGTCCCAAATGAAACGATAAAAATCATCGGATAAATTCGGCAAGGCAACCAGCAGGCTGACACGAATGATGACTGAACCGGTCAGCCAAAATTTGATATTCGATTCCTTTTGGATGATCCAGCCATACAACAAAAAAAGGGCACCGAAGCTAGCTATTAGCTGCACACTTTCGTGTCGCGCAAGGATATACATGACATAACAGGCGATGGTAGTAAAAAGAAAAAGTAGTGTGAACGATCTTGCTTTCACATTACGCATTCATAGCAGGCTTTACCGAATAGTAAAACACAGCGCCGAAGCCCAGGGCCAGCATCAGGTGAAAGAAAATCAGCCCGCCATCATGGAGCATGAACCCGGCAGCGATTCCAAAAATAAAATAAACACATAACGCTCCTTCCATTATAGTGATCCAATTGATTCGTGTCTTGATGTAGCTGTTCCCTTCCCATGATTCCTTCATATCCGTGACATTAAACTTAGGCGTACGGATAAACGGAGTCCTCCTTCCCAGTAATCCTTCCAGAACGGCCACAGCATTATGGAACGACAGTCCCATTGAAATAATAAGAAAACCAGGAAATAGCCGAATGAATTTTCGGCGGGCATGGGTATAAAAGCGCTGCGCAGAAGTCCAATAAAAAAAAGCAATGGAAAGGAATCCCAGCAGGAAGACGATACCGAGATTAAATAACCACCTAAGTTCGGGGTGACCAGTTTTGATATACAGCATCGGGACACTCAGCACTGCTGCCAGAAAAAGGCATACGAATACCGAACTATTGAACAAGTGAAAAAATGCATGCAGTTTGTTGGTCAATGAATAGTCTGACCGCAGCACCGCGCCAAAAACTTTACGTGCTGTTTCAGCGCCGCCTTTGTTCCACCGGTATTGCTGCGACTTAATGGCGGGCATGATAACCGGTAACTCTCCCGGAGTAGCCACATCTTCCAGGTAATGAAACTTCCAGCCTTTCAACTGTGCGCGATAGCTGAGGTCAAGATCTTCCGTCAGCGTATCAAACTCCCAGCCGCCAGCATCGGTAATACATTGCTTGCGCCAAACACCACAGGTGCCATTGAAGTTGATAAAACTGCCGGATGTATTCCGCGCACTTTGTTCGACGGAGAAATGTGCATCCAAACCGAACGCCTGCAGCTGTGTAAGCAGGGAATACTCCCGGTTGATGTGTCCCCACCGTGTTTGTACAACACCGATAGCCGGGTAAAGAAAGTAGGGTAACGTTTTACGCAGAAAATCCGGTTGTGGAATAAAGTCCGCGTCAAAGATGGCAATGAACTCACCCCGCGCAGCATGCAAGCCATGATCAAGTGCACCAGCTTTATACCCAGTTCGATTCTCACGGTGGAGCAGTTTTATGTCCAGTCCAAGCGGGCGGAGTGATTCAATTTTTTTAAAGATAATATTGGTAGTCGCGTCAGTCGAGTCATCCAACAGCTGAATTTCAAGTTTGTCTTTTGGGTAATCCATCTTGCTGACGGCCTCCAGTAAACGTTCTACCACATATTTTTCATTAAAGACCGGAAGTTGAATGGTGACGACCGGAATAAATTCTGCCGTAGCATCCAATGGAGCAATCTTCCGCTTTCCCTTCCGATAAATCCAGGTCAGGTGAAGTTGGCCCAGGCTGAAAAGGAAGATGAAGAGAAGTGAGAGCGAGTATAATATGGTAACGAGCAGTTGCATTTTTTTGAAACTTCGAACACTTTTCCGACAGGTTGGCGGTTAGTTATTGGCTTTTGGCCGTTGGCTTGTCAAACGTCATAATTAAGAACGGATTCCCAAAGCTAAGTACCAAAAGCTAACAGCTAAAAGCCAATGGCTAACAGCCAAATGCCAACTTCCGTCACCAATACTTAAATATCGTGGTAATAATTTTATATCCCGCCATCACCGTTCCCTTCACCGTTCCCGAAATCTTTGAAAACCCAATGCGTCTCCGGTAGCGCACCGGCACCTCCATACACCGAAAACCCATTTTTGCTGCTTTC
>JANXYC010000255.1 GCA_025350305.1 Cyclobacteriaceae bacterium
CCCGATTTGCCACACCCTTGATTGAATACCGCCGCTGGACAGGTCTGTAAATTTTGTGCTTACGTTAAGACAGGACGGTCCGACCGTGAAATCAGCAATTGGCGAGAGAGAAATGGTAACTGGTTTAGTGACTGAAACTGAACAGCCCGCGTCGGAGACCGCCGAAAGTTGCACGTTAAAGGTCCCGGCCACCGGAAAAGAGTACGATGGATTTTTTTGTAGCGAAGTGCCTCCGGCGGTGTCACCAAACTGCCAGTTCCAGGCAGTAATGTTACTATCCGTTAATGGAGGCGTAACATTTTGAAAAGGTGTAGGTGAGTTGTTGCAGGAAAATGGCGGAAGGCCGATGGAGAAGTTGGGTTGCGGCAATGAATAGATTTTTATTGTTTTTTTTTGAGAATTCTGGCAGCCGGCGGAATTGCTTGCGGTAAGTATTACCTGATAGATGGCAGGTGATGAATAGTTGTGCGCAGGATTGGTCAGTGTTGAATTTGAAACATCACCAAAATCCCATGCGTAACCTGCGTCAACAATCCCAGTCGTAGTGTTCGTGAATGAAACAGAACTTCCCTGGCAATTGTCGTTCGCTAAAAAATTTACAGCAGGCCCTGTCGTAAGACCAGTAACAGTTTTTATCAATTCATTCTCGCAACCTGGTATCAGAGCTTTTAGCCGGATCTCCTGACCGACCGGAGAGTTGAAAAGCGCTGCAAAATTCTGTTGTGTAGAGACCAAGGCTCCATTCAATCTCCACTCCCAGGAGGGGTTGGAGCCTGTATCGAAGGAAGAGGTGTTGGTTAGGAGATAGCTTTGATTTGTGCAGAGGGGAACAATCGATGGCAGGGTGAAATTAGCAATTGGTTGGTTGTAAATAGTGATTTGCTTTGACAAATAATTGGAACAACCGTTGGAGAATGTTGCCCGAATAGCAACATCGTAATTTCCCGAAGAAGAATATGTTACGGTAGGTGTGGTCTGGCTATTGGTTACACCATTGCCAAAGTCCCACTGGATGGTAGTCATCGCCTGAGGAGCCTGAGCAGTGAAATTAATAGGATTTTGGGCGCAAATATTCTGATAACTGAAATCAATCACAGGTGCTGTGAGTGATGAAATGGTAATGGATTTGTCACTTTCATCAAATGCACCTCCATTAAAACTGGTCAATGAAATGTATTTCACTCCTTCACTACTAAATTGAAGTACCGGATTTTGATCCGTTAGTAGTCCAGGTGTGAACTGACATACGGGGGATGGAAAAGAGGCTCTAAAAAGGTTCCCGCTATTATAGTCAATGCAGAAATTGTACCAGTTGCCCTTGTGTTTGACGAGCCTGTTTTTCACAGTATTGAAAATTATCCCGAGATTCCCTATGACTTCGGCACGTGCTGGATTTTGAGTCAAATCCGTTCCCAAATTAACTCTGACAACCGGACCTTGTATAGTTGAAAAAATGAGGTAAAATACTCCTGCATCATAAGCGCCATCTATTCCATAATAGACTAATGATGGTGGGGGGAGCGGTAAGGAAGTTGAAATATCAGATTCCACCGGAAGTGAAAAAAGGTTGGTCCCGAAGGCCAATCTATACAGTCGTGGAGATGCGTCAGATGAACAGGTGTAGGCATAAAAATTGCCTTGGCTAACCAGGATCTTGATATCGCCCAAATTGGGATTGCCACTTAAATTAGGAGTCAATAATTGATCTCCCATTACGGGAACACTTTCGATGGTGGACAGACGAATTATGCCCACCTTCGAAAAGGACGTATACACAATGTACCATTGCGTGCCATCATTTATAAGGTCAAGCCCCTGGTTATAATCAAGGGTTAAATTCTGGATATTGGTGGCCGTAGGTAAATTAGTTAAGGAGGTTCCGAAATCTAAACGGCTAATGGAATTGGTACCATGATTAAGAACAAATCCATACCATTTACCATTATCTGAAATGATTTTTATATCATCTGGTTCACTCAATGAACCGACATTACCAAGATTGACTACCGAACCGAAATTGCCAAGATCAGCACCCATGGTTACACGTATAATGGAATTATTGGCCCGGCTAGTAACAAACCCGTACCAAATTGCACCATCGAAAACTACATCCAAACCGGTTGGGATACTGCTACCTGAAAGTGCACCCGATAACGAGGCAGCGGGGTTTAGGGCAAGGTCTCCCTGACAAATATCCCACTCATAACGTTGTACTTGTGTTGACTGATTTTGAAGAAGAATTTTTTCCGCTAAGCATCCTGAGGACGGCATTAAAAACTTAGCATTCGGGTTTTGTCCAAATGCATCGAAAATACCCAGACCATAAATCAAAAAACATATGCTTAGCTTCATCCAGCCTTTAAATAATAACCTTACCAAAATAACCGTACTGGGAATGATATTCTCATTGATACCCAAGTAAACCAGGTCTGTCAGACATTGTCTTATAAATAACAATTGTCAAACAAAGGTAACTCAATTAACAGGCTTGTCATACGTTTATCACAGCCAGGTATTGATCTCTTAACCTGTACATGGTCTGCTCCAAACTGTACCGCTCCCGTACCCTGGTGCGGCCAACCAATCCCATTCGTTCCCGGCGATCAGCATCTTGCATGAGGGCCTCCATGGCCAAATACATGGATACAACATCTCCTGTTGGAACCATCAATCCACTTTCACCGTGGTCTATGATTTCCGCAGGGCCGCCTGAATCTGTGGCGATAACCGGCCTTCCATAATATAAGGCCTCCAGGCATGTGAGGGAGAACGACTCCGATTCCGAAAAATTAAGTACAATCGATGAAGCCTTGTACTCGCTTGCCATATTCTGAGAAAAATCTCCCCATTCAACTTGTTTTTCTATCCCCAGGCCGGCGGCCATTGCCACCAGCTCTTTTTTATAATCAGCATTTTTCTTTAGGCCGAAATCGCTGCCAATAACCCTTAACTTCCAAGTCGGATATTTAGTTGAGATCGCCTCAAAACTCCGAAGGGCGTATTCGTGACCCTTCCCACGAGTAAAGTTCGCAGGATAGAGAATTATATTCGATGTCGCTTTCGAATATTCAATTTCTTCGGACGGCAATCCATCCCCGATGACCTTAACTTTATCTGCGTAAATCAACTCCCGCTTCAGGGCCTGCGACACAGCAATGACAGTTGATGCGTAGCGTTTGTGAAGGAAGCACCACAACCCAACAAGAATCCTTGGAAAGCGGGAGGGCATAAAACGGACATGACATATATAAGGAAGGTGTCCACCAAGCATTTTGTAAATACAAGGTATCAGGTTATAAAAATCATTTGAGTGGATCAGGTCTATCTTATATCGTCTTAAAAGCCGGACAAACCTGATTAAGTTGATCACCAGAATCGGTCCGTACACTAACACCGCAAGGACATCAGATTTCAACTCCCTCATGGGAATTTCTTCAACGGTGAACCCTTTCATTTTAACATAAGCAGAAGCCTGACTATTGGATGGTAAAAGGAAAACAAAATCGAATCGCTCGCGCAAGACCTGGCTGCTCCGCACAATAGACTTTACGCTGCCCGTAACGGCAATGCCATTCTCTATTACCAAAACTCTTGGCTTACTATTTTGTCCGGGCAACATTATCTCCTAACCCTTTCTGCAAAAGACTTTGAATGAAATATTTCTGATCGATCACACTTTGCGCATCACCGCCGCAATCAGGACAGATTCCGGTCGGATTCGAGTTTTTCAGTGAACGAATCAAGTAGTGTAGCTTTTGGATCATATAAACGGGTGAACCGTAACCTTAATCCTCTACAACCCTCAACCATTGCGACACGATAAATTGTTGATCAAAGAGGTTAATTCGCTCAAGACCTTTCTCCGCAAATTGCGATAATATGTTGCTTTTTCCCAGAATTTCCTCCAAGGTTTCTATCCAAATCTTTATGTCTTCATCAGAATTGATTAAAGGCATTAATATTCCATGAGGCGAAAAGTACGGTTTGGAGACAGATAAGATGAACGGAAACTCAGGGGCCAAAATCTCACGTGGGCCGTACGGGCAGTCTGAGGAAACAACAGGGACGCTGCAAATCATGGCTTCGGCCAACCCATTTGGAAAACCTTCTGATGATGAATTCAGCAAGTACATCGTTGCGCTCTTCAGGTACTTAAAAACATTTGATTGATTCCCCATGAAGACAACATCGGGAAGATCATCAAAATCCGGTCCAGCGTGTAGAAGATCAAGTTCACTACAGAGTAAGACGAGTTCATTGTGCATCGGGCCTTCCCCTACCATCACAAGCCTTAGGTTTTTGCTTTTCTTTTTAAGCCCATAAAAAATGCGCACCAGTTGTTTCAAACCTTTCTCAGGCGCCAGTCTTCCCGTTGTAATCAGAATAGGATCTTGATACAAACGGTTCATATTTTTACTTTTTGGTTCGAGGGACAACCGTGTGATTTCATTCACGTCATAAAAATTGCCAATCGTTACCATCCTGGATTTCTCTAAACCATAATGGGTTCGAAGTTCTTTGGCTATTCCATGGTTGACCGTTACGATCATATCAGCCCTGCGGTATAACCACGGAATAAGGATTTTATTGCGGAGCCAAAAAAAACCGCCGATTATCATTTCGTCATAGCGTTTTGAACCGCGGATGCTCAACACAATTTTATCACGTGATTTTGAAATAATGTTGACGTAATCCGCACCCTCTAAAAAACTTATCGAAACATCAATACCCAATTGTTTCTTTAGTTTTCTCAACCGGGTAATGCGTTGCACAAATGATTTTAATTTATGAAGGGTGTTGTCTCTGGGCACAACATCAAGACTTAGCAACTCTCCTCCATACGGATAGGCCATATCATTTTTTTTATTGAAAATCACCAGCCATACCTGATGATTCCTGGACAGTTCAACGCTCAATTTTGAAATGGAGCGTTGCGCCCCTCCCATGCTTATTTCAGGAATAATCAGAAGTATTCTTTTACGCACCATGCTTCACATGCTTTTCCCACCATAACATAAAACTCAGTATCCTCCACATTTTCTCAATGTTGTACTGTTTGTTATGCTTTTTGTAATAGCGGTATTTTGTGTGTTCCCGTTTTATTTCCTTGACGTCAAAGAACGGGACTTCGCCGAGTTTCTCAGTGGATAAGTAATTATCAAACATTTCATCGAGCTCCTTACGAAACCAGGCAAAAATCGGAATACTAAATCCTTGTTTCTTTCGCTCAAAGTACTCCTGAGGTACATAGCGACTTAATAATTTCTGAAGCAAGTATTTTCCTTTGCCTTCTTTTATTTTCAGATCAGTTGGAATCCGTGCGGCTAATTCGACAACACGGTGATCCAGAAATGGTTCTCTGCATTCAACGCTGTGGAACATCGTTGCCCGGTCCACTTTTACCAGTAAATCGTCCGGAAGGTAAAAGTGAAAATCCCACGCCATCATGGCTTGTAAAGGACCATAGCCGTTATCCAAAAATCCCATGGTTCCAACAGAAGCAGACCCCATTATTTTTGCGATCTCGTCTAAGGATTGGTTTGCTATAAAAGCTTCAAAGAATTGGGAAGGACTTTCTGCGGCAATTATTTCTTCGAACGCATAGGTCTTGTGCTCAACATTCAATGGATAGATCTTCCTTCGAAGCATGGGAGGTGCAAGTACCCTCATGCTTTTTGAAAGAGCATGACGTATGCCGGACGGCAAAACAGTAAATTTTGCAAACAGACTGAGCGCATTTTGATAATGCGTATACCCGCCAAAAAGTTCGTCACCACCATCGGCTGATAAAACGACTTTCATGCCGTAGTCCTTAGCCAAGTGCGTAACGCAGGCAGTGGGAATTCCTGAAGTGTCTGCAAATGGCTCATCGTAAACAGAATAAAAATTAGTCAGAAGACACCTCGCTTCTTCAAGCTTCAATACTTTTTGCACATGGTGGGACTTCAGGTGTTCAGCTACTTTCCGTGCATAAGTCGATTCATCAAAATCTGATTCCTCAAAGCCGATAGTAAACGTATGTATACCCCCATAATGTTTTTGGAGGATGGCAGTTAGCAGGGAGCTATCTACTCCTCCACTGAGAAAAACACCCACAGGAACATCGGACACCATCCTGTAACGAAATGCAGAAATCAAAAGCGTCTCCAATTCTTCAATCCAATCATTTTCCTTCCGGTTTTGAATTATTTCATGATTCGGCTTCCAATATTTTTTTTTCATCATTCCCTGTCTCGAAATTTTAAGATAATGACCAGCCTCCAGCTTGGAAACTGATTTATATATAGAAAGGTGATGTGGAATGAAACCAAACCGGAAATAAAGGGACACCGCGTCGAGATCGATTTCTCGGGAAATGTTGAAAACCGATAAGGCCTTCAACTCGCTGGCAAAGAACAATACACCCTGTTGAAAACTGTAGTATAAAGGCTTCACGCCAACCCGGTCGCGAAAAAGAAAAATTTCATCGGTAGACTCATCATAGATGCCAAAGGCAAACATTCCTAGAAAATGATCCACGCACTGTTCGCGCCAGCAATGGAAAGACTTTATCAAGACTTCTGTATCTGAGTTGGATTGAAACGAGTATCCATATTTCTTGAGTTCCTCACGGACTTCCTGGTAGTTATAAATTTCTCCATTAAAAACAAGTACAAGGTTTTCAAACCTGTAAGGCTGAGCACCTCGTTCAGAAAGTTCAATAATTGATAACCGTGTGTGGACTAGGCCAACATCATTCCGGGTGTAAAAGCGCTGATCATCAGGGCCCCGGTGGTGAAGCTTACTCATGAGGGAATGAATCTGACCCTGATCAACCTTCGCGTTATAAAACCCTGCAATCCCGCACATATTTCTTTATACAGTCGAAAAAAAATGTACCCTATGTTCGAACAGAACGAACCGTTGGACAGTTGCCTTACGAGTAAATAGAAACGTCCTCGTAACCTGGCCGTTGATAACGTATTCAATTCTATAAATTCCATCCCTCAGAATATGGTACGACGAGTAACCATATCGTTCAGCAAGACTTCCACCTCCCGAGCATGCTGATCGTTGATTGTTCCCTTCAACAAAGCATTCAGTTATTAGCTCTTTCATACTGACCCGTAGTACCCAATTAAAGCCCAAATTCAATCAACGATCTTGAAAATCTGTCTTTGTCCAGATGGAACCCTCCCGAAAAGTTAATTTTGTTGGGTTCGCCCACTAATGCACGATACTGAAAACCTTTCATCGTTGCCAACAAAATGTAATGATAGGGAAGATATCCAAGGTCAGGTGGAGGAAAGACTTCCAATATCTTACAGTGACCTCTGCTAAAAACCATATTGGTTAGCCCTGCCCCATGTATTCCAACAATGCATGATGCCTGGGAGAAAAGTTCAACTTGCTGTGTATACGATAGGGCATCGGCATCCATAATTTCGAAGCTCCGCTCGAAACAAATTGCTTCAATCTCTTCGGTGTTTTCTATGAAGCGGAGCCTTGCTTTGCTTCGGGTAAGGAAAATTTTTCGTTGCGGATTAAAAACATTATTAACCACTATTGGAGATAAAATTGCTTTCCATAAATCTTTGCGATGGGTAAGCGGCTTGCAAAAAATTACAGAATCACATTGTATATATTGTCGATCATGAACAATCCAATGCAGCGATTGCATGAACAAAGAGTTCTTAAGATAATACTGGAAATATTCCTTCATCCATAATTTGCTGCTCACTATTATCGGAAAAGACATTACATCAATGCTGTGTTCCTGAAGGAAATACAGTTTACTGAGCACATCGTTATAAAAATGAAAATAGTTCTCCTCACCCGAGTCCCGGAGAGAGATCGCTTCGGGGAAATGGATGATCTCTTTCTTTTTTATGAATTTGAAGTAACCTGGTTTTTTCTGAGACCACGTCCGGCTTACCCCCAGTGAATAATACAAGAGCTTATTTGGCTCCACGATAGCCCATCCATAATGGGGCTCTATCCAGCATTTTTTTTTGAAAATCAGTAAATACTCCTCTTGTGTCCAATCATACCAGGCCTGCATGTAGGTTTTCGCTTCATCCTCCGGCATATCCAGTTTAACTTCGGCTTCCCGAAACGGAAATCCCTTGCGATAAATCAGGAACTGATCGGTGGCAATTTTATATTCGGGAAATAATATTTTATCAACCGTAAGGATTTTGACTCTATTGTATATCAGAAAGGCTTTCTTCAGAAACGGAGTGGGTAAAATCCTCTTAAGAATGTTTTTAATAACCTCCACCTCAGCTCGCTTTAATTAAAACATTTTTTTCTCAAGTGTTCTTTCAAGTCCCTCTTCCAGCGAAATCAAAGGTCTGCCAAGGATAGTCCTCATTTTTGTAATATCGGGCCTTCTACGTGGCATATCTCCATCTTTGAGCGCAGGTAAGAAATCCATTTTTGATGATGAGCCCGTCAGAAGAATCACTTTTGAGGCAAGTTCCTTAACCGTAATTTCCTGATCATTGCCACATTCATCACATCATTCATACACAGATCCTTCTGCAGACAAGTAAAATTTGATGGTTTCCCATCGGGTAACTTAGTTGTCATTTCACCAGGCTGTTTTTAATCGAAGCCAGAAATCTCTTACTCACCAGAATTAACGGATAAATCCGAAAGGCACGCATCCCCCATTTCCAAACTTCGGTACGTTGCTTTTGATCAGCAAAAGACATCATAAAAAACGTGTAACGTTCTGCCACAAAACGGTTGAACAATGGTCCATAGTTACGCATGACAACGGAATCCTGTTTAAGTTTCTCAATGAGTAATAAATCCCGCGTCACCACTTTTTCAGCGGTAATGTTACGAAGACTTCGCTGATCGTGATTGATAACAGAACTTGTAATTTCGTTGGAAAAATAAATTCTGAATCGGCTCACAATTCTTATCCAAAGTTCCCAATCCTCTGATGAGGCCAACGCCCGGTCTTCCACAAAGGTAAACTCTTTGACGATATCCTTCCGCAAGAAAACGCAGTTGCAGCTTAGCAGGTTGTCAAACAATAGCGCATCCTTAATCCCTTCATCAAAATTATTTACTTGCTTCAAGAGGGTGTCATCTTCAAGCTTGTAGTCATAACCTAAATGAAAGAATTCTATTTCACCTGTGCGTGACAACAGTTTATTGGCTACATCCAAATGATTAGGATACATACGATCATCGGAATCAAAAAAATTAATGTACAAGCCTTTTGACCTGGCTGCTCCATAGTTGCGTGCAACTCCCCGTTCGGCATTTTCCTTTTTATGGTACTGGATCCGGGGATCCTTAAATTTTCTCACCACCTCCTCTGTATTGTCTTTACTTCCATCGTCAACAATGATAACTTCGTATTCCTCAAATTCCTGTTGTAAAATTGATTCAATGGTTTTGGCAATAAGATGGCCTCGATTGTATGTGGGAACAACAATGGAAAATTGTGGAGAGTGCTCGGGCATTATCGGGCATTGTTTAACGCATCATATTGCTCAATTACATTTTCAATACTAAAAAGCTCCAGGACGGATTTTCTGAGATTCTCTCCCATATGGTTTAGTAATTCTTTATTGCTAAAATGCTGACTAATAATTTCAGTTGAGTCTTGTACGAACTTATCTGGCGCCACCAAAAAACCGTTTTTTGCATGCACAATATAATCATTAAAATCGCCTATGCCCTCACAGACGATCACAGGCAATCTTGCCAGCCCCGCTTCCTTAACGGCCACGCAGCTTGAGTCCAGCAAGGATGGATGGACAAAGAAATCTGCAGCCATCATGAATTCCAATACATTGTCTACGTAGCCAGGCATAAAAACCTTTTTCTGCAGACCCATATCCACGATGAGTGTCTGAAGTTCGTCAAACATTTCGCCCTTGCCCAACACCATTAACTTGACATCCAGGCCCAAATCCATCAATTTTTGAACAAGCTGAATGGCCGCGTCTGGGCGCTTATACTCCGTTAGACGACAAGCCACCAGCAACACAATATCCGCTTGAAATTCCTTTCTGATGCTCCTTACTTTTTGTTCCTCCGGCTTGGGGTAAAGATCAAAGTTATACGCGAGGTTAATATGCATGATCTTTCTTCCCGGGATGTGTTCCTTTTCAATCATATATCTCCGGGCATGATTTGAGACCACAATAATCTTTCTGGCCAGGCGGTAGGTGACTCGGTAGTACAAATCTTTGTCAAATTTGTACAACTGCCCTTCGTTTATATGATGACGGCACAAGTAAGTTTTTCCCCGGATCAGATATTGGCCGATGGACGCTACAAAATTGGCCGGCTCCAAATGACTATAAACAATATCAACATGGTGTTTCCAACAAAAGTGGGTGAAAAAAAAAAGATGGCGAAGATAATACCACCCTCCGCTTCGTTTTCCCGACAAAGCGTGGGCATACGCGCGCACGTTATTTTTCTGAAGGAAATCAATGACTTCGTGGCCTTCCTGTTGGCTCAGGAAAATAACACGGTGGCCTTGCTGATGAAAGGCGATCATCAACGATTCTGCATCTCGGGAATGTTGATTAAATGGTCCATAGAATAGAATGCATGCCATCGGAGGGTCATTTTTGATTGGTATTCCGCGCATAAATGTAGTCATCCACGACCCGATTTCCGGTATTCCGTGTCTGGATTTCAAATCCATGTTTCTCCAGAAAAGAAATTACTGTTTGCTTTGTCATATAAAATTCACCGTGCTGGTGGTAGTTATGCCGGAAATCATGGCAGGAAATACAGATATTCCTAATGATTTTGATGGCATGATTCATGCCTTCGATAAGGTATTGCTCTGCACCTTCAATATTTGATTTGAGAAGGTCTATTCGGGTAATGTTGTATTCCTTCACCAGGGTGTCTAAAGTCTTTGCCTCAACCTGACTAGCTCCTTTTCTATTTGCCATAGGATGAATGGTGTTAATGAGGTAGTTCTCTTCATCGTCTTCAATGATTACATTCCCATCCTCCTTATAAATAGCGAGATGGTGAGTCACAACCCACGTAAACTTGTTCTGCTCGCACATGTATTGCAAGCCGGCATGCGTTGAGGGATTGGCTTCAAGTGCATGAACGGATCCCTTCTTCCCCACCAGCAAAGCATAAATCACGGTTTCTTCTCCCAAGCCGGCGCCTATATCCACCACACAATCTCCTGGCTGCGGCGTATAATAGTAACCATAGGTAGCCTGAAGGGCATCTTTAAGGTAGTCAAAACTATAAGCCCAGCCCGGGCCGAGGCTCATGTAAACGATTCCTTTCACCTTATATTCGTAGGCACGAAATGCCGGATGGTAGGTTGATCGTACATATCCAAATCCCTTTAACCGGTAGGCCACCCGGCTCATGAAGCTCAGCAGCTTCCGGAAGCCCATCCGATGAAGGTAATTGAGCACCTGTATAGTCACGATTCAGATTTTACGATTGCTCCGGCCCAAGACCCCACGAACGGATTGCAAGAAATTGTGGTAAATGCTTTTCATGAGCAGTTGATGGTTTATCCGGAATAATTTTTTGTATAAAGTGAACTTGGCTTTGTCCCAATACCGGAATAATGAGCTGCGGGTATTTGAATAAAATCCATCATAAAATTTTTTCTTGTTGGTTATTCTGAGATTTCTATACGCCCAGTCAAACACCAAAAACTGCTCATAGTAATAATACATCCATTGATCGATCTGCTTGACATTAAACGGATCACGGAAATAATTCAATCCTTCCTTTACATACACTACGTCTGAATGGGCTAATACTTTAACAAAAGTATACTTGTCACCGATATATCGTAGCGGGATATCAAAGGGGTTCACCTCTCTTACTATCTTAGTGTTGAACAATACGGCACTTGTATTGTTAATCGTACCGCCCGGCAAGAGATAATTCTCGATTTCGTGCATTCCATTATTGACATAATTCTCACTCCAACGGTTTGTGTTGAATTTTTTATTCTTGATGGTGGCAAAGGTTTCGTGTGACACAACACTGTCGGTTACAATCCTGGAATCGCAGTACAACAAACCAACATTATTCCGGTTATCAAGGGCAGAGATCAATATTTCCAAAAACCGTTCATCGGCGTAGTCATCACTTTCAGCCAGCCAAATCCATTCTCCCTGAGCAAGGCCGATACCCCGTTGCCACTGCTTAAAAGGTGTGCCCGAATTATTTTCGTTAAAAACAACTTCTCTGACAAAAGGATTGCCGGTATATTCACTGATCACTTCACGGCTTGTATCGGAAGAGCAATCATCCAGTATTATTATTTCAAAATTTTTGTAAGTCTGATGGAGGACACTGTCTATTCGCTGGCGCAGATATCTGCCGTGATTATAATTGGGTATAATGACCGAAACTTTTGGCGTCATCAAATTATCACTTAAATGACAATTCCCAAACCATTGCACTTTCTGTAATTATAGAATTTCTTTTTGGTTTTCATGGCGATAGCCGACACAGCCTTTTTAACAGCGGGAAAACTTTGGGTATCATGAAAAATCGTACACGCGGAATGTTCCGCACTCCACAGGCCACACGCATAGGTATCCTCGTATGTATGAATAATATCAACGTGAATCAAATCAAACGCTTGCTCCCTTGATCTGATAAAGTCTTTATAGTCCGATCGGATCAGCTCAATGTTTCCGAAGTTCTTCAGGTTATCTTTGGTCTCCTCATAAATGTCTCCATGATGTCCTGCGTGTGTATCTCCCGTAAAACTATCTACACCTGTGACTTTGCTGAAATAATTAGCCAGCGCGGCCGTCGAATATCCAAACTCAACCCCAAATTCCAACGCAGTATTTGCATTGATTTTTGAAAACTCGATGATATCTAATATGATTTTTTCCAACCCTACCCACGCTTTTGATCGAGGGTGAACCAGCCTTTCCGGCACAACTATTTTTTGAGGCAAATAATTAATCTCGCCATACCTGATTTCATCAAGAACTTCTTTTGCTTTGACAATAAGGCCCGTATTCAGCATATTTTCAAAAATATATTGTCCAATCAATTTTACTCCAAGGTACTGCCCTTAATACACGGTTCTGTTGCCTAAAAACTGCTGCCCCATGCTGGAAGAGTTGTTGCACGTTTGCATATAGTAGTTTTCCTCATCAGATAAATTTCTGGAATCTACATACCAGGGTAAGTGTCTGATCAAATAGGGAAACCCCGTCCGGCAGGCCGACAAGGTGTAACTTTCGCCATGTTCCAATTTTGACAAAGGTCTGTAAAGGGCGAACGTGGTGTCGATCGGGGCGTCGTAAAGGTTTGCCATCACCTCTTTCTCCCAATAGTGTTTTTCATACTCAACCACTTTAGTCTTTAATGAAAACGAATCGGGCAAATCATCAATTTTTATTCCAAAACCAATTTTCTCTAACCGATAATTTCTGTCTAATATGAATTTGAAATATTCAATAAAATTTTTTGGGCATTCTTGCACAGGCACCACATCAGAATCGGTATACACAAAATAGTTCCATTTATATTGATCATAAAGGCCGGATTTCCAAAAGGCCAGATGCCCGACATTTTTTTTCTGACGTATTACTTTGTATTTACTAGTCTCATAAAATTTCAATAATGGTGGATAAGAAGAATTATTATCCAGGATGACAATATTGGTGAAGCCGCAATTTTCGAGAAATCCTATTAGCTGAAGGGGAAACGTTAGTCTGTTAAAATTATTGATGACTATGGGTATTTCGTACAAGGAAAGAAACTTTAGTCTGTATCCCACATTCAGCAACCGGGCGTAAATGATTTTCAGAACTCTCAGTCCGAATTTTAAGTTCTCATATTTATTTCGTAAAACTTCTCTCATAACCAAGACCTCCTACAGATGGCACCTGTCTTTTGGAGGCATCTTCCTGACTTGAGCAATAACTTGCTCAACATACTCGTATCGAACTTGTGCTCTTCGTTGAATTTCCCCGGGATCCATTCCTGCCAGGAGGGAGGACTTACCAGGAAAGTATGATGGATGTAGAAAAGGACTTTCATTCATAACGAATTTACTCGCAAAAGTAAGTAAATATCGAAGTTATTCTCTCACATTATTCCTTGAGTCTTAATATCTCTTTGTATCGAAGCCTGTATTTTCCACATTGATTGAGGATACCAATCATGCTATAAAATGAAAAAGCGAGATTCATTCTTCGTTCAAAGGAAGGATTCATGACATTTAAAAACCTTATCGATGAATTGCAAAGAAGGATCAATTGATAAATGATATCCTTTAGCCAAACGAACCTCGTTACTTCTTTTCCTATCAGTACATAATCGTAGATAATCAAGTTGCTCTTACTGTAAGCCAGCGATTCATTTATCCTAAACAAGTATTTTTCCGACAACCGGTCTGAAGACAGATAGTGATGAAATTTGAGCTTTTCAGAGAACCATAATTTGAAGCCAGCTAACCGAATGGCATAGCAAAGTTCCGTATCTCCACCTGAGGAAAGGTTTGTGGCTAATCTATCGGGCAGTGACGGTTCAAACTTTTTTGAAGATAGTTTCATTAAAGCTTCGCGCCTGATCACCAACCCCGCTCCATAAAGGGAAGAAAAAACTTCGGACAATGCACCCTCGGCCTTACCTTGTGGATAGCAGGCAAAGCAAAACTTATATTTTTCAAACCAATCAGGAAGAGTACCATCACTAACAGCTATACCGGTCCCTCCCATGGCTCCAATTTGAGGATTACTGTTTAGGATGGAATATGCATCCAGCAAATAATTGCTTTGCAGCCAGTTATCATCATCGCAAAATATGATTGTGTTATAGCGGGATATCGCTATTCCTTTTGTCCTTGCAAAGGATAGCCCCTGCATGGGCTGATTCACAATTTTCAATTTAATATCAGATCGGCCCAATTCGCGCCACAATTTTGAAGCCAATTCCCGAGTATTGTCCGTGGAAGCATTGTCTACCAAAACAATCTCCCATGCAAGGTCCCCCGGCGTTTTTTGAAGAGAAAGGTGACGTAACGTCTCATAAATCCGGGAGGCGCTATTGTAGCAGCAAATAATAATGGATATTCCCGCTCCCATGCTATGCTACACCAACCAATGTTTTAATCTTAAAAGCGAGGGCCTTCATAAAAATCCTGGCGCTTATTCGCAACCCTTGCTTTCCATCTCTTAAACCTTCGATGTATTGAAGATGGTGGGTGATGTTCCGATAATAAAGCTCAGGATGAACCAAAGCCATTATAGTGTTTGAATCTTGTTTTGGTTTTTCTTTGCTTACCAGGAAGATATTTTGCTTGTACCACCATTCCACATCTTCGTTGGCCCAAATAACCGGACGGATGCAATCGTAAAAAAAGAAACCGTGCGGCTCAAATTTCTTTTGCCAATACGCCGGCCATTGTTCATTAATATGATTCTGTCCACCCTGGTAAGGGATCGCGGCTGAAAAGAGAATGGTGTCAGAATGCTTTACCAAGGAACTTACCAATGTATCCGCACTGGTTTCAGGCAAATGCTCTGCAACCTCCAAACAAATCAAAAGATCGAATTTTCTGTTCAGGTCAAAAGGTTTTGAAAGATCTTTTGACAGAACTTTGCTGGAGGAAATGCGAAGTTGATTCGGAGAAAAGGATTCCCCCTCGATGCCAAGGTAATCATCAATACCATTTTGTTCAAATACGGCAAGCCAGGTACCTGTGCCGCAACCCACATCGAGTACATTATTCGGCTTGATTGATTTTATTAAAAAGGGAACTATCTGTCGGGGCGCCTTCAGATTATGTATCTGTTCCGAATGAACATAATTGATTAAAGCCATAAGAATTTATTTCAGATGATTCCAAAACAGAAAAATTATGAAATGAATTAGGTTTGCTTGTCCCTTTTCACAATGTAGGTAACCGTACTTGCTGCTTCATGAATTCTGCTGGCAGAGCGGATATCGGAGAGGTACGTGTGGACGGCCCTTGAACACCCGGTCCATTGAGGATAGTCATCTATTATAATCAATCCATTCTCTATGACCAAAGGGTACAAATATTTTAGCGAAACCATAATTGAATCATACCAATCACCATCCAGCCTTAAAATGGAGAGCTTGTTAGGGTGAAACGCAGGCAATGTATCCGTGAACCACCCTGGATATACTTCATAATTTTGGTGGTTCGCCAATGCCATGGCTTCCAGCGCAAACTTCCTCTCCGCAGAACAGTTTTCAAAATAAGTCGGCGCGTTTTTGTCCTGCTGCCATTTTAAAGCAGCCTCACCGTCAATTTCCTGAGCCGGCGGCAACCCTTCAAAGCTATCAAATAAATGAATTTTTTTTTCCTTTCCGATGATCTCCGCTATGGCAGCACTCATACCTCCTTTCCAAACGCCACATTCGGCGAAATCGCCCTCTATTTTTTTGAACTGATCACATAATTCGAGATTGACCCTGAAACTATTCGGATCCATCATCGTGTAGTTTTTGTACTTGTGAAAAAGGTCCATGAAGAATTTCCCTCTCTTGTCGCCATGCCTTCTCAGGTCAAAGCCTGCCTGTCGAAAAACTTTTTTAATGATTTTTTTCATTCTATCAGGTTTGACGCCGGAACCATAAAGCCATTATTAAAAGAATGAGGGAAATTACGTCCTTTGGAGGGCGAATCAGTTATTTCAAAACTTATAATCTCTTTTTCCCAGGAAAGTGTTTCAGTAAAGTGTGAACCCACCCACGCTGAAAGACGGTAACGATCAGGAACAAGCGGCGGCAATTGTATCGTCACAGCAAATTCCTGCGCAGCTTCACTAAACCGAATAAAAGGCTCCGATACGGGTATTGCTTGCATAATTGTTATTCCCAGGGAATTGCTTATGTCAAAGGCAACAAATGCTGTCTTATGAACATTCCTGGAAAAAACACTGAAAACAATCTCTAATTCATACTGTGGCTGAGTACCTTTCAGGTTTGCCATCACCCTCGAAAAATACAAGCTTTCTTTCGGAGACAAGGACTCCCATGTATTTCCGGTGGCTCCCGCAAAACTTTGCTGGTAAAATGAGGTCACTTCACTGCCCCGGCCTTCTTTAATGAGCCGTCCTTTGTCGAGAATAATTGCACGCTTACATAAGTTCTCAACCGCAGCCATATTGTGACTTACAAATAAAATTGTCCTTCCACGATTACTAACATCCTCCATTTTACCCAAACACTTCTTTTGAAACTCAGTATCCCCTACCGCCAGCACTTCATCAATAATCAGGATTTCGGGCTCCAAAAATGCCGCAACCGAAAATGCCAGGCGTAATTGCATGCCGCTGGAGTAATGCTTCAATGGGGTATCTAAAAACTTTTCTGTTCCGCTGAAGTTTATGATTTCATCAAACTTCTCCAGTATCTCCCGCCGTTTCATTCCTAAAAGTGAGCCGTTGAAAAACACATTCTCACGTCCTGTAAGTTCGGGGTGGAAGCCTGTACCTACCTCCAGCAAACTCGCGATCCGTCCACGTGTGATTATTTTGCCCTGAGTGGGTGGCGTGATCTTCGAGAGTATTTTCAGTAAGGTTGATTTGCCCGCGCCATTTCTGCCGATAATACCAATTGATTCGCCGGCCAGAACGTCAAATGAAACTTCATTCAGTGCCCAAAAATCTTCCTCATTAGTTTTATCGAATCGAATAGCACTTTGCAAGCGCTCACGTAAACTTAAATAGCCCCCCGACTGATGTCTGATCCTGTATTTTTTTGAGAGGTCATGTACTTCCAGTATCGGTTTCATCTCTTTTTCAGGCGAAGTCAGCAAAAAAATCTTCTGTTCTCTTAAAATAAAGAATACCAATAAATAATAACAGGAATCCTGTAGTCAAACTGATCAGCATCAATGTATTGTTAACTTCTGCACCGGATATGGGATATCGAAACAGTTCTACGGCCGCATACATGGGCGACATGGCCAGCATATATTGAAGCAAAGGATTCGGCAGCATGGAAGCAGGATAGATGACGGGGGTTAAAAAAAATAATACCTGAACCACGAAGGGAATTACATAACGGAAATCCCGATACTTTACATTCAGGGCAGCGAGCAGGCTACCGGGTCCAAGTGTAGCCATCAGACATATTCCCAGCGCCGCCGGCCAGATCCAGCATGCCGTCCAGGATACCGGTTGCTTATAATAGATCAATAAAGACACGAAGAGCACAAAGGCCATCAGAAAGTCAAAAAGGGCCACTAATATTGACGAAACTGGAATGATTAACCGGGGGAAATAAATTTTTTTTATAATCTGGGAATTACTCACCATGCTGTTGGCCGAATTGGTCAGGCCTGTGGAGAACGTGTTCCACAGCAGAAGACCTGAAAATACAAAAACGGGATAGGGCAGATTTTGCGAGGGTACATGGAGGGCGCGCCCAAAGAAGAAGGTAAAAATAACCATCATTACCAACGGCTGAAGAATGGCCCACAAAAAGCCCAGGACGGTCTGTTTGTATTTAATCTTGATATCGCGCCAGGTAAAAAAATAGAACAGTTCCCGGTAGCGCCATAATTCTTTCCAATTAAGCAATCCCTGATGGGTAGAGTCGATTATATGTTCAACAGAATCCGACGTGCGCATGATACGAGTTTTAATAATCTGGGGAGGATTTCTAAAAACTATTCCCCAGTTTAGCACCAAGTTACCATGAAAATCCTCTTTTTAGTACCGTACCCCCTTAAAGAATCACCTTCTCAGCGGTTTCGCTTTGAGCAATACTTTGGAATACTATTGGCACACGGACATTCCTATGAAGTTCAAAGCTTCCTTGATTCCGTCAATTGGAAAGTGTTATTTGAGAATCGGAAAATAGTGAGAAAAGGAGTAACCATCATGCTTGGTTTCGTACGCAGGATCTTCCTTCTGTTTCACGTACCCAACTTCGATATGGTTTTTATTCACCGGGAGGCGATGCCGGTGGGCCCGCCCGTTATCGAGTGGGTGATTGCCAAAATTCTGAGAAAGAAAATAGTGTTTGATTTCGATGATGCCATCTGGCTTACGGATAGGGCGGATGAGCCAGGGTGGTTGACAGCCATCAAATGGAGAAAAAAGGTGAAGTATATCTGTCGTTGGAGTTACAAGGTCAGTTGCGGCAATGATTATCTATGCGAATACGCAAGGCAGTTCAATCAACATGTAGTTTATAATCCTTCTACAATTGACACAGGAAGTCTTTCCAACCCAAATCATTTTGCAAAAAGGTCTGACGAAATTGTTGTCGGTTGGACAGGGTCACATTCCACCTTGAAATATTTAAATGAATTGCAGCCGGTACTACAGCAATTGGAGCAAAAATATCCTCAAATTAAAATTCTGGTCATAGCCGATCAACCCCCGAGGCTTTCATTAACGACGGTCTGCTTTATCCGGTGGTCACCCGAAACTGAAGTGAAAGATTTGTCAAAAATAGATATCGGTATCATGCCATTGCCGGATGATGAATGGTCAAAAGGAAAATGCGGATTTAAGGCGCTTCAATATATGAGTTTGGGAAAACCTGCGTTGGTCTCACCGGTCGGTGTCAACACAAAAATTGTCGATCATGGGATCAATGGTTATCACTGCTCTACTGCCGATGAGTGGCTGAACCGCATCGAATATTTACTAAAACGAAAAGATGTTTGTGCTGATATGGGGAAAAGGGGAAGAGAGAAAGTAATCAACCATTATTCAGTCGCTTCCAACACGTTCAACTTTTTGTCGTTGTTTGAATAATCACGCATGATAATCAATGCCAGGAGATAAAACGGGAGCAAGGGAATCCGGTAACGGGCAAGTGTACCAAAATTAAATGTGGAGATACCGACAGCAAAAGCAAAGGTTATTGAAAACACCAGGCAAAACAATACGTTGTAATTGCCCAAGGCTGAGAAAAAATGCCGGAAATTTTTGAGAAGAATGTAAATTGAAAATAAAAGCAGAAAAGCACTTTCCAACGATGACATAAACATCAGGGGATTTCGCGCCTCCCATAAATACGGTCGGAAGAGTGAAACATTGATGGCGGCCGGTGATGCCTGCAACATCCCCAACGGGGTCCAGTCAGGAATATCCAACGAATAACGGGAGCCCGCTTCGCGGCCCGTATAAAATCCAATATCATACGCCGTTATTTTCGAAGTCTTTGTCAGGTTTGCCACGGAATATTTGGCATCCGTTTCACCAATTTTGACTACTGCATAGTAGACTGAAATCAAGAGGATAATAGCAGCAAAAGGTACTACCATAAATTTTATGAGAACGGACCGTATAGAACCGAAATTATAGGCCATGATCCAAAGGATTACAGCCGGCAGGTAGGCTTGCAAAACAAACAGGCGAACCTTAAAGATCACGTAAAGGACCCCAATCAGAACCGCTATAGAACTCATTCTGATACGACGCTCAATAAACAGAATCGAAATGTGATAGGTGGCCATACCAAGACAGCCAATAATCACCGTGTCTTTTAATAAACCACTACCCCAGAAGAATACGGATGGAATGAAAAAAATTGCCAGGGCGATGCTCCGGTGCAGGTGAGGGTACTGTTTGTAAAATGTTAGAAATAACATCCACATACCCACGAAACTAATCACCGAAAACAAAACCGCTGTAGCGGAATAGGAGGAAAGGGTTAATAAATCAAAAAAAGCTGCTATCCGGATAACAAAATATGAATTGGGGTCGTGAAAGAAAGGAATTCGGGATGTATATTGATAAATGCCAGCTTCATTATCGGTGGATCCAAAAATCAGTTGTAAGCCACTACCAGGATTTTCAATAAACGACTCCCAAACAATGCGACTTCCAAATGTATGGTAATTAAAGGTGTCTCCTCCATGGTAGTAGTATTGATAAATAAACCCCATCGCCAGTGCACCGAGTATTCTCACGGAGAGTGCCGGAACAAAATACTTGCGATTCACTGAGTCCGTCATATACGGCCGGACGAGGTAAGCCCCCACGTAAACCAGGAGAATAATGATCGGTGTTACGATGAAATCTCGTAGTTCCAATTGAAACTAGTTTTGAAGAGAAGATACTACGTCTTTATAAACAGTCCGAAGTCCATCTTCCAGTTCAATTTTATGCCGCCAGCCAAGTTTTCGGATTTTGGATACATCCATCAATTTCCGGGGTGCACCATCCGGCTTTGACGTATCAAATTCTATCCGGCCAGTATAATCTACTATCATTGAAATCAATTCTGCCAACTCCTTAATCGTGCGGTCCGTACCCGTACCAACGTTAATGAATCCTGGTTCATTAAACTTTTCCATGAGGAAAAGACACGCTTCCGCCAAATCATCCACATGCATAAATTCCCTCAAAGGCTTGCCGGTACCCCAAACGATCACTGCATGTTCATGTTTAAATTTAGCCTTATGGAATTTACGGAGCAATGCGGGAATCACATGCGAGGTCTGTAAATCATAATTATCGTTTGGTCCATATAAATTGGTGGGCATGGCAGAAATAAAATTGCAGCCATACTGATTCCGGTAGGCATCGCACATTTTGATACCTGCAATTTTTGCAACGGCATACGGCTCGTTGGTTGGTTCCAATAATCCCGATAGCAGAAATTCTTCTTTCAATGGCTGAGGTGCCATCTTTGGATAAATACACGAACTTCCGAGGAAGAGCAGTTTCTTGACACCGGCTTTATAAGCTTGATGTATGACATTGCCCTGGATCGTCAGGTTGTCGTACAGGAACTCAGCCCGGAATGTATTGTTAGCAACAATTCCACCCACTCTGGCCGCCGCCAGAAAAACGTACTCGGGTTTCTCCTGTTGGAAAAATTCCTCAACCTTCTGCTGATCGCGAAGATCGAGCTCTTTGGATGTACGCACGACAAGATTTTTATAGCCCTTTTGTTCCAATTTTCGGACAATGGCAGAGCCTACCATACCCCTGTGCCCCGCAATAAAAATCTTTGATTGATTGTTCATGACTCGGTTCCCCGAATGACAGTGAAGCCACCTTCCTTCAACAAAATGTCCCTGCGGAATACTTCAATATCCGTAGACACCATCTCGTTTACCAACGCCGCCAAAGTATAACCCGGCTCCCAGCCAAGCTTTTCCTTCGCTTTGGTGGCGTCACCAATCAGGAGGTCCACCTCCGTAGGACGGTAATACCTGGCATCTACTGCAACCACGGTCTGGCCGGGCTTAATTTTGCAATCCTTATTATTTACCCGTTCTACGATTCCCACTTCTTTTTGGTCCTTCCCATTAAATGAAATATTGATACCGGCGGCCTCAAACGCCATGGTACAGAAATCGCGGACCGAAGTCGTCTTACCCGTTGCGATTACAAAATCTTCCGGCACTGTTTGCTGCACCATTCTCCACATGGCTTCCACGTAATCTTTGGCATGGCCCCAGTCACGCTCCGCATTGAGGTTGCCAATAAATATTTTGTCTTGTAGCCCCAGGGCAATTTGTGCCACTCCCCGCGTGATTTTGCGGGTAACAAAAGTCTCCCCGCGCAACGGACTTTCGTGGTTGAATAAAATGCCGTTAACTGCAAACATGTTGTACGCTTCCCGGTAGTTTACCGTTATCCAATAGGCATACAACTTGGCTACTCCATAGGGTGATCGTGGATAAAAAGGAGTCTTTTCATTTTGTGGAATCTGTTGTACTAACCCATACAATTCTGAACTGCTCGCCTGGTAGAATTTTGTCTTTTCCACAAGACCCAGCAAACGAATGGCTTCCAATATCCGCAACGTCCCAACCCCATCGGCGTTGGCCGTATATTCCGGTTCTTCGAATGAAACTTTTACATGACTCATGGCTCCCAGATTATAAATCTCATCGGGTTGCACTTCCTGGATGATGCGGGTAATATTCATAGCATCCGTCAAATCGCCATAATGCAAATGAAATCGTGAATTCCGTTCATGCGGATCCTGGTAGAGATGGTCAATCCTGGCTGTATTGATCATCGATGACCGGCGCTTTATGCCATGAATTTCATAACCCTTCGAGAGAAGCAATTCACTCAAATAGGCTCCGTCTTGTCCTGTTACGCCTGTAATTAATGCACGTTTTGTCATATGTTTATTTCAATCACCTTTTTCCATGTTCTTCAGTCTTCGCTTAGCATCCTTGAAGGCCTCGTCTTTTCTGGCCGCCTTGTTTTTTACTTCTTTGAAATACTTGCGTGCTTCCGCCTTATTCCCCTGCTTCTGGGCAATTTCTCCCAAGGCTATTAATGAGTAAAGATAATAACCTGAATCAGTTGCCCCGCTTTGTTCCGCATACTGTATAGCAATCTGGTAATATTTTTTTGCTTCTTCCGACTGTCTCCGCGATTCACCGAGTTGTCCAAGAAAGAAGGCTGCATATCGACCGCTCGTAGCTTCATATCCAATCATTCCACTGTCAATTCTTGCCAAAATCGCTTTGGATTCTCGCTCCATTTCGGGGTAGAGACCTCGTGCGTAAAGCATCCGCGCGTAGTAACGATGGAAGTAGGGATTATCCGGATAAGTTTGGTGAAGGTATTCCGCCAGTTGATGTGCTTGTTCATTCTTGTTTTCATAGCTGTTCCATATCCGCATCAGCCAAACCATTGCTTCCGTGCGGGTATAAAACGCGTTGTAAGAGACTTCCTTGAGCTGCCGGAGTCCAAGCGCTTTGTCTCCCTTCGGGAAGAACCATAAAAGGGGTTTCAGAGCAGGATAATTTTCGCGGACCCACACTGAAAAATAATTGTATAGGGCATCTCCAAAAAGCAACTCCGGGCTTAAGTAATTTTTTTCCTTGCACTCTTCGAGATAATTCAGCGCTCTCTTCCCCGCCGTCGCAGCCTTTCTCCATTCTTTCCGATCTTCATCCGAGTAAAGTTCTCCCTTGAATCCGTACGCCGCCGCCAGGAAAAATGCTGCCTCAGTCCGGTACTCGGGATTTTTATCATGAAGATGCTCCGCCACCCGGATGGTGCTGTCCATGTATGCCAGGAATCGTTCATCGTGTGACCGGTCATTGGTACTGGGCATAATCTTCCACCACTCGCTGAGACCCAGCAAAAAATAAGGAAGCGGGTGCCATGCATACTTTTGTTTAAACCAGCGGAACTGCTTCTCGGCCTTTTCAAACTTAAAATTGTAAAGATCGTTCAACGCATCAGTTGCTTCCAGCTGCACGGTAATGTTTGAAATCAAAATGATGGTCGTGTCTTTCCTGGCCTGAGCCGTGGCTGACAGGGAAATCCATCCCAGTAAAAGCGCAAACAAGATTTTCCCCTTATATTTCACAATCGCAAAAGTAACACGCAGACGTCAGTAAATCAGTATGGAAATTTCAGTCGAACAGAAATCAATCTTCTCAACACCGAAGCGTCAAACATTCATTCTTATATGCCTGGCTACGCTGGCAGTCCTGTTCATCAAGAAATCCATGATAGAGGACGGAACGGCGGCTTTTGAGTTCCTTGCCGATCAGCCAGCAGGGTCTTTTCTTCATTTGCGAAGTGCTCTCCAATATATTTCTATTCCCCTTATCTATTCATGGAAGTTTACGGTGCTGGGCTTTGTTATCTGGGTCGGGTGTTTTATGTTCGGTTACCGCGTCACTTTTTCCCAGTGCTGGGGTATTGTGCTGGTGGCGGAGTTTGTCTTCCTGGTTCCGGAACTGATAAAGATTGTCTGGTTTTTGGTTTTCCAGTCCGATCCGAATTATTACGATATCCAGGCGTTCTATCCGTTTTCTGTCATGAACCTTGTCGACTACCAGGATTTACCTACACGCTATGCCTATCCATTCAAGGCGCTGAATTTATTTGAATTGTTTTATTGGTATGCTGTCGCGCTGGGTATTCAACATTTTGCAAAAAGAGGAATGAGCCCTGCCTGGCGTATCGTACTTGGATTTTATATGCCCATCTTTCTTTTGTGGCTCCTGTTTTACATCATCGTGTATTGATCACGGATTCATGGATTTTTTCTGTGGTAATCTGCGCAATCCGTGGCAGTAACTAACGAAAAAATTTCTTTACGCCCTCCCCAACATAATCGACTTGTTGTTCAGTCATTCCGGGCCAGAGGGGCAGACTCAAAATAGTTTTACAAATATTTTCAGCTATCGGGAAACTTGCCGTTTTAAAACCCAGGTGAGCGTATGCCTTCTGCAAATGCGGCGGCAGTGGATAATGAATATCAGTTTCAATACCCAGTTGTCGAAGAAATTCCCGAAGTTGATCACGACGGCTCGTGCACACTACAAACAAATGGTAAACACAATACGCACTATTTTCATCCATCGGTAATTTCAAATCCCCCACACCGGCGAGCAGTTTCTGAAGACGGACTGCCAGCTTCCTACGTTGCTCATTCCATTCATCCAAATAGATCAATTTAACACGCAAAAATGCCGCTTGTACTTCATCCAGGCGCGAATTGATTCCTATTACATCGTGATGAAACCGGATGGACGAACCATAATTCCGAAGTTGCCTGGCTTTTTCTGCTAGTACACTATCGTCTGTTGTAATGGCACCTCCATCTCCGAGGCCCCCCAGGTTCTTGGTGGGATAAAAACTGGTTGCGTTGATAAAACCAAAACTTCCTGTCTTCTTTCCCATGACATTCGCTCCATGGCCCTGGGCATTATCCTCCACCACAAAAATATTTTTCTGTTTGGCGACGGCCAGCATTTCAAAAAGTTTCGCTGGTCGTCCAAACAAATTGACCGGGATAATGGCTTTTGTTTTTGAGGTTATGGCCCGACCAATTTTAGTCGGATCAATGTTAAATGATTTCTCATCAACCTCCACTGCCACAGGGGTGGCACCCGTGCGGCTCACGGCCATCCAGGTAGGTGCGCACGTAAATGCAGGAATGATCACTTCATCCCCCTGACCTATGCCTAAAACTTTCAATGAAATATAAAGGGCATCCAGTCCGTTTGCTACCGTAATGCAATGACGTACTCCTGAATAGGCCGCAAATTCCTTTTCGAATGCTGCAACCTCCTCTCCTAAAACGAAACGTTGACCACTGATCACTTTTTTGAAACTCTTTTCCAATTCCTTACGAATACGGTCGTGTTGGGGCGTGAGCGATAAAAAGGGAATGGGCTCCATTCCGCTAAGGTAAAGCGGTACCCACTATAAAAACTAAGGTTGATTGGCTATGGACTATCGACTATTCCTTATTTTCGCCCCTTCAAGTTTTTGACAAACACCACATGAATTTCCAAAAGACCAATAATATCATCGGCTGGTTTGCATTTGCCATCGCCTTGCTTACGTACTGGCTTACATTTGAAGAAACTGCCAGCTACTGGGATTGTGGCGAATTTATAGCCGTTGCGTACAAACTTGAAGTTTCACATCCTCCTGGCGCCCCGCTTTTCATGCTACTGGGCAGGATGTTTTCCTTCCTGGCCCTGGGCGACGTGACCAAAGTGGCCTATTGGATCAACTTCATGAGCGTGTTGGCAAGTGCCTTCACCATTCTCTTCCTGTTCTGGTCCATCACCCTCTTTGGCAGAAAGATCATGGGTGTGAAGAAGGATTCGGAACTTACAGAAGGACAAATCTGGACCCTGATGGGCGCAGGGTTGGTGGGTTCACTGGCGTATACTTTTTCTGAATCATTCTGGTTTTCTGCAGTCGAAGCGGAAGTTTATGCCATGTCGGCATTCTTCACGGCCTTTGTGGTGTGGGGCATCCTGAAGTGGGAAGTGATTGAAGATGACAGCGCTGCCAACCGATGGCTGGTGTTCATTGCCTACATCGTAGGCTTATCCATCGGCATACACATGTTGAACCTGGTAACCATTCCTGCATTAGGGCTGATTTATTACTTTAAAAAATATAAGCCCTCACAATGGGGCATTATTGCTGCCCTTGGCGTAAGCGGAGGTCTGGTGTTGTTCATTAACGACATCATTGTGCCCGGCCTGCCCACCCTGGCAGGTAACTTTGAATTATTTTTTGTTAACAACCTTGGATTACCCTTCGGATCCGGTGTTATTTTCTTTTGCCTTTTATTACTTGGAGGATTGACCTTTGGTATCCGGTATTCACAGCAAAACAATAAACCGGTATTGAATACTTTTCTTTTGTCTACGGCTTTTATCCTGATCGGCTATGGATCTTACACGACGATTGTTATCCGATCCAACTTCGACACGCCCATCAATGAGAATGCTCCGAAAGATGTCATGTCGTTTGTTCGTTACCTGAAACGTGAACAGTATGGGAGCCGTCCGTTGCTATACGGTCCTTATTTCACCGCCAGGGTCATCGACTACAAGAACGGTGCCGCCGTGTACACCAAAGGCAAAGACAAATATGAAATTACCGACCACAAACTGGAATACATTTACGAGCCGGGACAGGAAACAATTTTACCGCGCGCCTGGAACCCCGAGTATAAAGATTCCTACAAAGAGATTATCGGTTTAAAAGAAGGGGAGAAGCCTACGTTCGGCCAGAATTTATTTTACATGTTCCGTCAGCAAATCGGACACATGTACATGCGGTACTTTATGTGGAACTTTGCCGGCCGCGAAAGTGACGTCCAGGGATCCGATTGGCTTGGTCCCAACGGCTGGTTTGAAAAGCTGCCGCAAGAGTTGGCGAATAACAAGGCCCGGAATAATTTTTTCATGATACCCTTCCTGCTGGGGCTCATCGGTATGTTTTATCAATTCGTGAAAGACACAAAAAACTTTGCCGTAGTAGGGCTTTTGTTTGTTATGACCGGCGTAGCCATCGTGGTATATCTGAACTCACCCCCGCAGGAACCGCGTGAACGCGATTACATTTATTCCGGCTCAACGTATGCCTTTACTTTTTGGATTGGCTTTGCAGTGATCGGTATCGCGGAGTTCTTCAACCGATTTTTGAAAAATGTGAAGACCAGCGCCGTTGCCGCTACCGTGCTTTGTTTATCTGCCCCGCTGCTTATGGGCGTTGCCGGCTGGGACGACCACAGCCGCTCCGGCCGTTTCTTTTCCGTCGACTCCGGTAAGAATTATCTTTCATCCTGCGACCCCAACGCGATTCTTTTCACCGGCGGTGACAATGACACCTTCATGCTTTGGTATGCACAGGAGGTAGAGGGCCACCGTGACGATGTTCGTGTAGTGGTATTCAGCTACTACAACACCGATTGGTACATTGAACAGTCGATGCAAAAAGTGAATAAGTCGGAACCTTTTAAGTACACGCTTACCCTGGATCACTACCGGCAAGGAGGCTTTAATGATGTGTTGTATTACCAGGATCTTAAAATCCCCAGTATTGATTTACACCAGTTCCTGGGCTTGTTGAAGAAAAATTATGCGGGTCTTCGCACCGAGCGCACGAACATCGTACCAAGCAAAGTCTTTACGCTCGACATCAATAAAGAGGAGGTGATCGCAAAAGGACTTATACCAAAAGGCATGGACAGTCTGGTAGTGGACCAGATGAAGATACGCTTGCGCGGAAGTGCTTTGGAGAAGAAAGATCTTGCCTTCCTCGACCTGCTGGCAACCAACAATTGGGAGCGGCCCATTTACCTCAACAATACCTCCAAGGTTCAACTTAATCTCGATCTGAATGATTATTTAGTGCAAGAGGGAAATGCTTATCGCGTGCTGCCCGTGAAGAATAACCGGAAGGACCGCGAGGCACTCGTCAACATCGAGTCATCGTATGAAAAAATGATCAATCGATTCGGCTATCGTGGTCTCGATAATCCGAAACTGTACTTTAACGAAGACTACAAAGGTTTTGTGCAAAATCACCGAGCCTCTCTCAACTCACTGGCAGAAGCGCTTGTGGATGCCGGAGACAACGAGCGGGCGAAGAAAGTCTTATTCTTCAACCTGGAGAAAATGGCTGACAAAGCTGTGCCGTATGATCTTACTACTGTGTCCGTGATCGAACTACTTTTTAAAATTGGTGAAAAGCAAAAGGCAGTTGAAATCGCCAACGTCCTGGGTCCGCGGGCAGAGGAAATGGCCTACTACCAAATTCGTAAGTATGCCGGTATCTCTCTGGAGATAAGACGAGACCTCTATGTGCTCGGTGAACTGCAGCGTATTTTATATGAAAATGGAGAGTCCGAACTCGCCAAAAAATACGAAGCTGCCTATCGCAAAATTTTAGAAGATTTGCAGGTGACCGACGGGACGAACCGGGGAAATTTTTAATACCGGTAATCGGAGAAGGGGAAAAGGTAATCGTAATCGGTAATCAGTCACGGGACTGATGACTACTTTTTCGCTACCAAAAACAAATCCAGCGCACTTGAAGCGTTATTGGTAACAAGATAATCTTCGTGCGAAATACTGGCGACCAATTCATCCGAAGTATTTTCTAATTTATTCCGGTTGCGACGATTCATATACTCATAGGGAATGCGCAATAGCGGAGCTGGAAGTCGATGCTGGAGATCAAAAATATCCCACCGCATGATTTTCGCCACCGATTTCTTGTTTCGCTCGTGGTAGGACATCACCTTATCATTGCCCGAGATGCCTTTCATTTCCACATTCGGGAAAATGGTTTGTGTCAGCGTTGTTAGTTCATCTGCTGAATACTCACGCACGTGCCAGGGGTTGCGCGAGAGTGACATCGGACGGTTGGGAGTGGTGATTAGTACAACACCCCCTGGTCTAAGGACTCTGAAAATTTCTTTCAGAAAGAGAACGTCGTTTTCAATGTGTTCAATCACCTGAAAGCTTACAACTGAGTCGAAGGAAGCATCCAGATAGGGCAACGGAGGTAAGTGACCACTCACAAATTTTCCGAGAGGATATTTTTCCCGCAGACGGGCAACTGCTGATTCAATTTTGTCGATTGCCGAATAGGTTGACACGGAGGGTAATAAACATTCTATTCCCCTGCCTTCCCCGCAACCCACTTCCAACAAATCTCCCTTTACCCATTGATGTGCAACAATATACGGCTTCAGAAGTCTTTGATGGAGGGGATTGTCAGAGGCGATCTGGTCAGAAGCAATCTCAGTTGTATAGATTTTTGACATAGGCGCGCAAAAATACTGCTTTTCGTCTTGTATCATTTCTGTTCGTTTCTTCGTTATTTTGCAATCTGGTGTGGGCTCCCGGGATTTTGAATGTGTTTTACCGTCTGTCAGTTGCAGACTTCCTGGAAAAGTAATGCCATCCGAAAACAATTTAGAAAATGAGGCATTTCGCTTTTCTCTTCTTACTCGCAGGCGCGATCGCCGGCCAGGCACAATCACTGAACAATATAAATTTTAGTTATTTATACAATTTGCAAGCAGAAGTGGAAGTGCAAATCCACCCCGTTAAGCTTGGGGACAGCATTGTAATTTTCTATTCAGTGAAATCCGCCAATGCCTCCATTACTTCCTGCACCATCCAGTGGGAAAAGAAAGATTCCTATAGCCAGCGGCAAGGGGGGGTCATAATACCCCTTGATTCAATAACGCTGGTAAACGGAAAGGCAGAAGGAAAATTTTCATTTCCGAAACCGCAAAAGCCGTGGGTACTTGTAGCAAAAGTTAAGAATCGTGGAAGCGCCAAGCAGTGGGTCTATGTTAAACAGATTGAGTCACATTATCCCGTCAATGGTTATCTGGAAAAAGAAGGTGAAAAACAATGGCTTCCTTACAGGTCAGCAGCTTCACGCTATGTGGTTCATGGAAGCGGCTCGGGTAAACTCATTCATTTTTCTTATTACAAAGACTTTTTTCCTACCCCATCACCGCCATTTGCCGAAAAGGAATTTAAAATGGACAGATTCCTTTTCCCGGATTCTACTTTCTCCGCGGCGCATGGCCAGGAAATAGGACCCTTCAGCCTGGAAGGACTTTATCTCGCCCAGGAAGACACTTTATCGTCGGATGGCTTTTCATTTCTCGTGAAAAAGGATCCCTATCCGAAGTACAACAAGCTTGGCGATCTGAAAGGTCCGCTTCTGTTTGTCACGACGCGTGAAGAAAATGACCAGATCGGAGCAGCCGGTGAAGACAAGGCGAAATTCGATAAAGTCATCCTTGACATCACGAATGATAAAGAGCGTGCCAGGAATTTCATGCGAAATTATTTCCGGAGGGTAGAGTTTGCCAACCAGTTTTTCACATCCTACAAAGAAGGGTGGAAGACAGACCGCGGCATGATCTTCATTGTCTTTGGTACGCCGGATGAGGTGATGGTCAATGGGCAGCAGGAGATTTGGGCATACAAAAATCCCCGCCAACAATTTGCTTTTACGAAAGCTGGCAGTGTGTACCACCCCGATCATTACGTACTCATACGGGAGAAACAATACACCGAAGATTGGTACCTGACCGTTGATTTGTGGCGGAAGAGCAGGTTCTAGGAAACTGGTAAGCGGTGATCGGTAATCAGTATTCTTAAAATAAGTTTCGGTGGCCTCCACGAACTATTAACTATTAACTTCTTTCCTTTGTCGTTACAAAAAGAAAGTAATGGACAAGACTGAGCTTATTTATGGGACCCGGGCCGTGATCGAGGCGGTGCGTGCGGGAAGGCAAATTGAAAAGATCTACTTACAAACAGGGTTGACGAACGACTTGATCAAGGAACTGGTCAACGCACTGAAAGAACATGACGTGCCGTATAGCTGGGTACCGTTGGAAAAAATAAACCGGCTCACAACCAAAAACCATCAGGGTGTCGTGGGGTATTTGTCTGCGATTCAATACGCATCCCTTCAGGGTCTTATTGATCGTGCTTACAGCGAAGGCCGTGCACCCTTTGTTCTCCTATTGGACCGCATTACAGACGTACGCAATTTCGGGGCTGTTGCACGCACGTGTGAATGTGCGGGATTGGACGCATTGGTGATTGAGGAAAAGGGAAATTCACCTGTCACCAGCGATGCAGTGAAAACATCTGCAGGTGCACTGCATCATTTACCCGTTTGCCGCGTAAAATCGTTGAAGCAGGCCATGAAAGATTTGCAGGAGAATGGCATTCAGGTAGTGGCGTGTACAGAAAAAGCTTCGATTAATCTTTACGAAGTTGACCTTTCAACTCCCACCGCGCTGCTCATGGGTTCGGAGGAGGATGGCATAGCTCCGGCCCTCCTGAAAGATGCGGATAAAGTGGCCAAAATTCCAATGAAAGGAAAGATAGAATCGCTGAATGTTTCTGTGGCTGCAGGCGTGGCGATCTACGAAGTGGTCCGGCAGAAATTTTATAAATAATCGCTGCTGTTCGGTTTTGTCTTCAGGTCATTCACATATCTGCGGAACATTTCCTCTTTGTCTTTCTCACAGATGATTACCACGTTATCAAAAATACCAACGAGGTAGCCATTAAGCCCCTGCACCACCAATAATTTGTCTGTCGTTCCCCGTATCACGGAGTTGCGCGAATCGTAAACCAGTACGTTTCCATTGACCACGTTGTTCTGATCATCTTTACCCGAAACCTCGTGAAGGGAAGACCAGGAGCCAAGGTCAGACCATGAGAAATTGCCCAGTGACACATAAACATTGTCTGCCTTCTCCATCACACCATAGTCAATGGAGATACTTTTTGTCTGTGCGTACACTTGCGTGATAACGGCTTTCTCATCCGAAGTAAAAAGCTGTGGGCGAATTTCTTCAAAGGCCTCTGACATCTCCGGCAGGTAGCGTTGGAAGGCCTGCAAAATTGCCTTTACGCCCCATACAAAAACACCGGAATTCCAAACAAAATCACCGCTCTCCAAAAATGTCTTGGCGAGTGCGATGGCGGGTTTTTCTGTAAACGTCTTGACCTTCTTCAGGCTGGTTTTGCCCTCCAGGAATTGTATGTAGCCATAGCCAGTTTCTGGTCGGGTGGGCTTGATGCCCAAGGTAATCAGTTTGTCCTGCGGCTGTGCCTGGTCTACGGCTTTCTGGATTGTTTGAATAAATTCTTTCTCACTCAGGATCAAATGGTCTGTTGGGCTGACGATCATCACCGCGTCGGGATCCCTCAGGAAAATTTTATTGGCAGCATAGGCAATGCAGGGTGCAGTGTTTCTCCGCATCGGCTCAGCCAGTATTTGGTCCTGATTGGTGATGCCGAGTTGCTCCTGCACAAGAGTAGCATGCTCTTCGTGTGTGACGATCCAAATATTTTCAGGGGAACAAATGGGCAGGTAGCGCTCGAAGGTAGATTGTAAGAGGCTTTTTCCCGTTCCCAGAACGTCTAAAAACTGCTTGGGTTTGGCGTTCCGGCTGTATGGCCAGAAACGAGTACCCACTCCCCCTGCCATCAGTACTACATGTAAATTCTTGTTCATTTGACTCACTTACGATAACATTTCGCAGTTCCTTCCGTTCAGCTTAAGCGTTCTGCAATTCACGAAATTGTTGGGACTATTCTAATAATTTTTTAGTATATTCAATGCCCATTCGATCTATACCGATTGCGGAAGGCAAATGTAAGGATTTAATCGACTCAAGGAATCATGATAGTGGCAGAAGAAACAGATACATTAAAAGCGCAGCTGAAAGAATTTTTCGGATATACTTCGTTTCGGGGAAACCAGGAGATTGTCATCAGGAATATTTTATCCGGAAAGAATACGTTTGTGATCATGCCTACGGGCGCGGGCAAGTCACTTTGTTACCAGCTTCCGGCCATGGTCAGGGACGGGTTGGCCATTGTCATTTCTCCACTCATCGCCCTGATGAAAAACCAGGTGGATCAATTGAATGCTTATGGTATTCATGCGCGGTTCATGAATTCAACCCTGAGCAAGGGAGAAATAACCCGGTTAAAAAAGGATTGCATAAGCGGGTCGGTCAAACTTTTGTACGTAGCACCCGAATCCCTTAATAAAGAAGAAAATATTGCTTTTCTCCAAAAAGTAAACGTGTCGTTTGTCGCCATTGATGAAGCACACTGCATCTCCGAGTGGGGTCATGACTTCCGGCCGGAGTACCGCAAGATAAAGACCATGATCGCCCAACTTGGCAATATGCCTGTCATCGCGCTCACCGCTACGGCCACACCGAAAGTCCAACTTGACATCCAAAAGAATCTTCAGATGGAGGAGGCCGATGTCTTTATCTCCTCGTTTAACCGCCATAACCTCTACTATGAGGTGCGGCCAAAAAAAGAAACAAAAAAACAACTGATCCGATTTCTGAAAGAGCACAAAGGGAAATCTGGAATCATCTATTGCCTGAGTCGTAAAAAGGTGGAGGAGATTGCCCAGTTGCTGAGTGTGAACGGCTTTAAGGCAGCACCTTACCATGCCGGACTCGATCCCGACGTACGTGTCAAGAACCAGGATGATTTTCTCAACGAGGAAACAGACATCATTGTGGCAACCATTGCCTTTGGGATGGGTATTGATAAACCGGATGTGAGATTTGTAGTTCATTATGATGTGCCCAAGTCCCTCGAAGGATACTACCAGGAAACGGGCCGTTCAGGACGGGATGGACTCGAAGGCATTTGCCTCATGTTCTACAGTCACAATGACCTGAATAAGTTGGAGAAATTCAATAAAGATAAATCCGTTCAGGAACGAGAAAATGCCCGTGTGCTTTTGCAGGAGATGGAATTCTATGCAGAATCACCAGTATGTCGCAGGAGACAGTTGCTCCACTATTTTGGTGAGGAGTTCATGGAAGAAAATTGCGGCTCCTGCGACAACTGTGTTCATCCACGCGAACGATATGATGGGACCAAATCGGTGATGACCGTATTGCAGTCAGTGAAGCAAACCAACGAACGCTTTGGTCTCAACCATTTGGTGAACGTCATCCGGGGAATTGAAGATGAGTATGTGAAAAGCTACGGCCACTTTGACCTGGCAATCTATGGAACGGGTGGAGATGAAGAAGCGGATTTTTGGAAATCCGTCGTTCGCCAGACGCTCATCTATCAGTATTTGGAAAAAGATATCGATAATATCGGTGTTCTTAAATTGTCAGAGAAGGGTAAGAAATTTCTCACCAAGCCTCATGCCATTGAGTTGGCGAGGGATCATGATTTCACTACGGCCATTGAAGACGAGGAAGTTTCTTCTGAACGGGTACCGATCAACTCAAAAGCCTACGATGAGAAGTTATTTGAAATGCTGAAAGCGGTGCGAAAGCAAGTGGCAAAGCACAAGAACCTTCCCCCGTATGTTATTTTCCAAGACCCTTCCCTCGAGGAAATGGCAACCACCTATCCTACCAACAAGGAAGAACTGGCTGCCGTGAACGGGGTAGGAATGGGCAAAGTCAATAAGTTCGGAAAAGAGTTTATCGAGATCATTCAGAAATATGTTGAAGACAATGATATCGAGACAGCCGCCGATGTAGTAGTAAAGTCATCGGTGAATAAATCCAAGATCAAGATTTTCATCATCCAACAGGTCGACCGCAAAGTGGACCTGGAAGAAATTGCCCAGTCGAAGAACCTGCCGTTTGAAGAGATGCTTACTGAAATTGAAAACATTTGTTATTCAGGCACCAAGCTTAACCTTGACTACTATATTGACGAAGTGCTGGATGACAGCAAACAAGATCAAATTCTCGACTACTTCCTCAATTCCGAAACGGACAGCCTGGATGAAGCCATGAACGATTCGAACAATTCCGAATTCAGCGAAGAAGAAATGCGGCTCATGCGCATTAAGTTTCTGAGTGAGTACGCGAATTAGCCTCACCCGGCCTCACCCCGGCCCTCTCCGGAGGAGAGGGAGTCCCAGCGGTGGAGTTTGTTATCTTTGATTTTGGGATAACGCATGAACATCCTTCTTATTGGCAGCGGCGGTCGTGAACACGCGCTGGCCTGGAAAATCAAGCAAAGCAAACTCACCAATAAACTCTACATCGCTCCTGGCAATGCAGGCACCGCTCTGGTGGGCGAAAATCTTCCCGTTAAAGGTGACGACTTCCAGGGCCTGGCAAAAATTTGTATCGGGAAAAATATTGACTTGATTGTCGTAGGGCCGGAAGTACCGCTGGTGAACGGCATCCGTGATTTTTTTGAGCAGGATCATGTCCTCAAAAATATTCTTTTTGTCGGCCCGGGGAAAAAAGGTGCTGAGCTCGAGGGAAGTAAGAATTTTTCCAAACAGTTTATGCTGCGATACGGTGTGCCCACCGCCAAGGCCAAAACTTTTTCTGCGGCTCAGTTGGAAGAGGGGCTTCAGTATCTTACTACCTGCCAACTACCCATTGTCTTAAAGGCCGATGGGCTCGCGGCAGGAAAAGGAGTAATCATTTCTGATAATCTTAAGGAAGCTCAGACTTCACTTAGGGAAATGCTGGTGAATAGACTTTTCGGAGAAGCCAGCGACCAGGTACTCGTGGAAGAATTTCTGGAGGGCATCGAGCTCTCCGTATTTGTACTCACCGATGGCAAAGATTATGTTTTGCTTCCCGAAGCAAAAGACTACAAGCGCATTGGAGATAAGGACACAGGTCCCAATACAGGCGGAATGGGCGCTGTTTCGCCCGTGATTTTTGCAGACCGATTGTTCATGAAAAAAGTGGAGGAGAATATAATCCAACCCACTATAGCCGGATTGGACAAGGAAAAAATTCCATATCGCGGATTTATTTTCTTTGGCATAATGAATGTAAAAGGTGAACCCCATTTGATTGAATATAATGCCCGCATGGGTGACCCGGAAACTGAAGCGGTAGTAACTCGTATTCAATCCGATTTTGTAGAATTGTTGGTGGCGTGTGCTAAAGCAGAATTAAAACATAAGAAAATTGTTATCGATCCGCAATATGCAGTCACCGTCATGATGGTTTCAGCAGGATACCCAGGCGATTATGAGAAGGGAAAAATTATTGCCGGTCTGGAACGTCCATCACCAGCGCTGGTATTCCACGCTGGGACAAAGCTTGTTGACAATAAAATTATAACGGATGGCGGTCGCGTATTGGCTGTGACGGGGAGGGGCAAAAGTCTTCAGGAAGCCAAAAAGATAGCGTATCGATCCATTTCAGGCATTTCATGGACGGATGTATATTTCCGAAAGGATATTGGAGTAGATTTGCTATCTGGTGGAACGCCTGAACCGGTTTGACTTTTCTTACACCTCGAAAAAGTTAGTTCCGTCCCCAACGATTGGGCGGATTCTTAAAAACTGAAATTATGGGATGTGCGTGTGGAACAAAAAAAGACGGAAAGGTTTCCGGCTGTAAAAATAATGGGGCCTGCGACACGGGCGGTTGCAACAAAATGAATGTGTTCGACTGGCTTTCCAACATGGAAATGCCCGCGGCCGATCGTTTTGATGTAGTGGAGGTTCGTTTTAAGAACGGCGGCAAGGATTTTTTCAGAAACGCTGAGAAAATGGACTTCACTACTGGTGATGCAGTAATTGTGGAAGTACAAAATGGTCATCACCTGGGCCATGTATCCCTTCAGGGTGAGCTGGTTCGTCTACAGATGAAGAAAAAGAATGTGGCAAACGATGGAGAAATAAGAAAGATCTACCGGCTGGCCCACCAAAAAGACCTGGAGAAGTATGAGGAGGTGAAGAAGCGGGAGTTGCCGTCTTTGCATCGCGGTCGCGAAATCATCCGCCAGATGAACCTTCACATGAAACTCTCGGACGTAGAATACCAGGCCGACAACATGAAGGCCAGCTTTTTTTACTCGGCCGATGAGCGGGTAGACTTTCGGGAACTGATTAAAGTGCTGGCAGGAGAATTCAGGGTACGGGTAGAGATGCGACAAATTAGCCTGCGTCAGGAGGCTGGCAGGCTTGGCGGAATAGGAGTTTGCGGTCGTGAATTGTGCTGCTCCACCTGGTTAACTGACTTTAAAAATGTAGCCACCAGTGCCGCCCGATATCAAAATCTTTCGCTTAATCCAAGCAAGCTTTCTGGTCAATGTGGACGACTTAAATGTTGCCTGAACTACGAACTGGAAACGTATATGGAGGCACTCAAGCACATACCCGAAGTGGGCAGTCCTCTCCTGACCGGAAAAGGCGAAGCCACACTGCAGAAAACGGATATTTTCCGTAAAATCATGTGGTTTGGTTATAAAGAAGAGAATGCATGGTACCCGTTGAACGTGGATCGCGTCAACGAAATTCTTACCCTTAACCAGGCTGGTCGTAAGCCTGCTACTCTTGAACTGAATGAGTTGGTGGAGCGTGAGCCAGTCTCTGTGTTGAACAGCGACTTGGACAGGCTTGACAAAAAATTCAGCGACCGCGGCGGACGAAGTAAAAAGAAGTCACGCAACAGGGGCCGCGGCCGCGATGGACGACAGGGAAATCCCCAGGCTCCCCGAAATCCGCAAAGTCCTAAATGAAATCCGTACCTATAGTAGTGAAAGAGAAGCTAAGAGCTGAGAGGGAAAAGCTGAAAGCCAGCAGCAAAAAGCTAAAAGCTAAAAGCCAACAGCCAACAGCCAAGACCCAAAACCGAACGTCCTTCTACCTATTATTCTCCTTATCGTTTCTCATTTCCTGCGACAGCAGACGTATCTACGAGGATAATCTCGAATTTAAAGACCATGCGTGGAAAGTGACTGAAGAGGTACGATTTAGCTTTACGATTCCTGACACAGCCCGCCGATATAATTTGTACTATAACGTCCGCAATACACTGGACTATCCGTACGCCCGAATTTTTATCACCTACCATCTTTATGACTCCACGGGCAGTGAACTCTCAGGGAAATTAGTGTTTCACGATCTGTTTGACCAAAAAACAGGGCGACCCCTTGGCGACAGTGGTTTGGGGGATTTGTATGATCACCGGTTCCCCTTACTCGAACACCGCCGTTTTAGTTATCGTGGAAAATATTTAGTAAAACTCGACCAGTTCATGCGACAGGACACGCTGCAGGGCGTGGTGGCCGTTGGTGTGAGGGTGGAGGAAGATACAAAGTGAAGGGCACTGTTACAAATAACAACTAATCCTACTTTGTCAAGTTAGGCAATCTATTGAATAGCATAAGGTTGCAGCCGAAGAGCGAGTCAGAAGTATGGTCACGAAGAACACAACGAACCACTACGAGTACTACGAAATCAAGGTCCAGCGGATCATTGGCCCTG